>DASUWY010000046.1 GCA_036378175.1 Thermoleophilaceae bacterium | reverse complement strand
CCACGCCGGACAAGATCAACAAGCTCCACAAGAAGATCCCGAAGGTCTTCAACCTGCCATGGGTGCCGGGCGACAACGTGAACCTGGCGGTTGGCCAGGGCTACCTCGAGGCCGACCCGCTGCAAATGGCGGTGGCCTATGGGGCGATCGCCACGGGCTACAAGGTGGTCCCGCACCTGGCCATGCGGGTGGAGGACAACGAGGGACGCGCTCTGCAGCAGTTCTCCACGCCCTCGCGCAGGAGGCTGCCCATCAACCCGCTGTGGCGCCAGACCATCCTGGATGGCCTGTTCGGCGCAGCGAACCTGCCGGGCGGCACCTCGGTCGACGTGTTCAAGGGCTTCCCGATCAAGGTCTGCGGCAAGACCGGTACCGCGCAGAAGGGGCTGGGCCGCCCGGACCAGTCCTGGTACGTGGTGCTCGCCCCGTGCCCCAACCCGCAGTACGTGGTGGCGGTCACGGACGAGACCGGCGGCTTCGGCGCCCAGGCCGCGGCGCCCGACGCTCGCCGTATCCTGGCTGCGCTGTTCGGCATCAAGAGCCAGGAGAACAAGGTCGTGAGGGGGTCGAGCCGCACCCTCTAGGGGGCGCTCGTTAGGGTGAAGAGCAGATGACCGCCACTCCATACGGCGCATCGGTCAAGGGGTTCCATGAGGAGGAGCGGCCCGCGAGGGCGATTCCGCTGCTCCGGGTGGACCCACTGCTGTTCCTGGGAACGCTCGGCCTCTGTGGCGCGGGGATCTACACGATCTACACGGCCACGAGCGGCGACATCCCGGGCAGCCCGTACTACTACGTGATCCGCCAGGGGCTGTACGCGGGGGTTGGCGTGCTGCTCATGCTGATCGTCTCGCGGTTCGACTACTCGCGGCTGCGCGAGTGGCGCTGGGGGATCTACGGGCTCATGCTGTTCACGATCCTTGCGACCCTGGCGCTCGGCACCGCCTCCCACGGGTCCAAGCGCTGGATCAACTTCCCCTTCTTCAACTTCCAGCCGTCGGAGCTCGGCAAGGTCCTGCTCACGCTCGCCCTTGCCGGCTTCCTGGTCGATCGGACGCGTCGCCTCGGCGAGGCGGAGAACACCGCCAGGATCATGCTTCTCACCGTGATCCCGGCGATGCTCGTGATCGCTCAGCCGGACCTCGGAAGCGGCTTCGTGTACATAGCGATAGCGCTGGCCCTCCTGTTTGTGGCAGGGACCAAGTGGACGCACTTCGCGGCGCTCGGCGCGCTCGGAGCGTTGGCGGTCACCGCCGTGCTCGTGTTAGCGCCGATGGCCGGGGTGCACGTGATCAAGCAGTATCAGGTGGATCGCCTCACGGCGTTCGCCCATCCCACGGACAACCCGCGCAAGCAGGGCTATCAGCTGAAGCAGTCAATAACCGCGATCGGCTCCGGTGAGAAGACCGGTCGTGGGGCGGGCAACGCGACGCAGACCAAGCTCGACTTCATCCCCGAGCACCACACGGACTTCGTGTTCTCCGTGGTGGGGGAGGAGTTCGGCTTCGTGGGCGCCGCGGTCGTCTTATCGCTGTACGCCCTCCTGATATGGAGAGGGCTACGTATCCTCACCATGGCGAAGAACCTCTACGGGAGCCTGGTAGCGGGAGGCATCGTGGTGATGCTCATGTTCCAGGTCTTCGTCAATGTGGGCATGACCGTGGGAATCATGCCCATTACGGGGGTGCCCCTACCCTTGATGAGTTACGGCGGCAGCTCTGTGATAGTCACATTGCTGGCAATTGGCCTCTTGCAGTCGATCCACGTGCAGGCACGCGAGATCGCTAAGGCCAAAGGCCGACAGACACTTCTATGAGAGGAAATCTTGAGAAAACGAGTACTCGTCACGGTGGACCGTGGCGAAACCCGAGTCGCCATCTTGGAGGCGGAGGGGGAGCCCTCACCTCGGGGTGAATCGGGTGATAAGAAGCCGTCCGGCAGGCGCCGGGGCGGCGGGAAGGCCTCCCAGAAGAGGGAGGAGCTGAACGGCAGCCATGTCGCAGAGCTCTACATAGAGCGCCGTGGCAGCCGCTCGATAGTCGGGAACATCTACAAGGGCAAGGTCGACAACGTCCTGCCCGGCCTCGAGGCGGCCTTCGTCGACATCGGCCTCGACAAGAACGGGTTCCTGCACGCGGACGACATCGTGATGCCGGGCGTGGAGGTCGCGCGCCGCGGCCGCGGCGGCAAGGGGCAGCGGATCACCGAGCTGCTCAAGCCGGGCCAGGAGATCGTCGTCCAGGTGATGAAGGACCCGCTGAAGACGAAGGGCGCGCGCCTCACGATGCAGCTCTCCATCGCAGGGCGCTACCTCGTATACGTGCCTCAGGGCGAGGGCGTGGGCGTGTCGCGCCGGCTCGAGGACAAGGAGCGGGACCGGCTGCGCAAGCAGGCCTCGAAGCTCGACCTCGGCAAGGGCGGCGCGATCATCCGTACCGCCGCCCGGGGGGCCGACCGCGCCGACTTCGAGCGCGAGATCAAGTACCTCCACAAGCTGTACGAGATCCTTCAGAAGCGCGCCAAGGAGACGGTCGCCCCGGCGATGGTCTTCCAGGAGGCCGACCTCGCCGTGCGCGTGGTGCGCGACATCTTCTCCTCGCAGCTGGAGGACGCGCTCGTGGACGACGAGAAGGCGCACCAGCGCCTGGTCTCGTTCCTCACGCGCACCGCGCCGGAGCTCGTCGCGCGGGTCGAGCTGTATGAGGACGGGAAGGTGCCGCTGTTCGAGAAGTTCGGCATCGACGAGGTGATGAAGTCCACTTTGAGCCGGCGCGTGGACCTGCCGAGCGGCGGCTACCTGATCATCGACTACGCCGAGGCGATGACGGTGATCGACATCAACTCGGGCTCCTTCACCGGGCGCGGCAAGGGCGCGCGGCTCGAGGACACGATCTCGAAGACGAACCTCGAGGCGGCCGAGGAGGTCGTGCGCCAGCTCAGGCTGCGGGACATCGGCGGCATCATCGTCATCGACTTCATCGACATGGCGCGGGCGCGCAACCGCGACGCGGTGCTGAAGACGCTGCGCAAGGCGCTCGACGAGGACCGCACCAAGACCTACGTGATGGAGATCTCGCCGCTCGGGCTCGTGGAGATGACCCGCCAGAACGTGACCGACGGCGTGCGCGAGATCCTCACCAAGCCGTGCCCCACCTGCCACGGCGACGGGGTTGTGCTGTCCGAGGAGACGGTCGCGATCGAGGTGGAGCGCAAGCTGCGCGAGCTGGCGGCCGAGAAGCCGGACGTGGAGGCCTTCCTGATCCAGCTCAACCCGCGGGTGTCGGGCGTGCTGCTCAGCGGCCCCGGGCGCCCGCCGCTCCTCGAGATCGAGGAGGAGGTGCACAAGCACTTCCACTTCGAGGGCTCGGAGGGGCTGCCGATCGACCACTTCGCCGTCACCCTCGAGGGCAGCCGCTCCGAGGTCGAGGAGCGCGCGCTCCCCTTCCGCGAGGGCGAGGAGGTGCTCGTGACCATCGAGGAACCTCACATGTACAACGAGGACGACGCCGTGGCGAAGGTGGACGGCTACGTGATCTCAGTGGCGCGCGGAGTGAGGCATCTCGGGGAGAAGAGGCTTGTGCGGATTGAGGCAGTCACGCGATCCGCGGCCTCCGCCACCATCGTTGACAACGGCGCCGACGCCCCGCAGGCGGAGGAGGAGAAGCCGAAGCGCAGCCGCGGCCGGCGTGGCGGACGGGGGCGGCGGACTAAGGCGGCGTCAGAGTAGTTGGGGCATAGGGCATAGGGCATCGGAAGAGGTCGTTCTATGCCCCATGCCCTACGCCCTAGCGTTGGCTACACTCCAGCGTCGGCGCCCACCCGGGCGTCTCTTTGCGAGGTTTTTTCATGTACGCAGTAGTCAAAGTCGGCGGTAAGCAGTACCGCGTGGAAAAGGGTCAATCGTTGGTGGTTGATCGCATGAGCGCTTCCGAGGGCGACAAGCTCACCCTCGATCCGCTGCTGCTCGCCGATGGCAAGGACACGGTGTTCGAGGGCAACGACCTCGGGAAGATCAAGGTCGAGGCGGTCGTGAGCGGGCACGAGCGCGGGCCGAAGGTTCACGTGCTCAAGTTCAAGCCCAAGCGCGGCTACAAGCGCCGCAGCGGGGCGCGGGCGGACCTCACTCGCATCGAGATCAAGGACATCAAGCTTCTCCAGCGCGCCTCTTCCGCCGTGAAGGAGGCGAAGGAGGCCGAGGAGACCCCGAAGGCCGAGGCCAAGCCCAAGGCTGCCGCCAAGCCGCGGGCGTCGAAGCCGCGCCAGACGAAGAAGGAGGCCGAGGATGGCTCATAAGAAGGGACTCGGCTCAAGCCGCAACGGCCGCGACTCGGCCGCCCAGCGGTTGGGCGTGAAGGTGTTCGCCGGCCAGACCGTCACCGGCGGCGAGATCATCGTCCGCCAGCGCGGCACCCGCTTCCACCCCGGCGACGGCGTGGGCATCGGCAAGGACGACACGATCTTCGCCAAGCGCCCGGGCATCGTCGAGTTCAAGACCGGCCGCCGCGGCCGCGTCATCTCCGTAGCGCCCAGCGCGTCCGAATAAGCTCCGCGCCATGACCTACTCGCTGGTCGCCCGTGATCCGGAGACCGGCGAGCTTGGTGTGGCCGTGCAGTCCCACTTCTTCTGCGTGGGACCCGTCGTGCCGTGGGCGGAGCCCGGCATTGGCGCCGTGGCCACCCAGTCGTTCGTGGAGGTGTCGTACGGACCGCGCGGGCTCGAGCTGATGCGGAGTGGCCGCAGCGCCGCCGGCGCGCTCGGCGAGCTCGTGGACCGCGACCAGGGCGAGGCGTCCCGGCAGGTGGCAATGATCGACTCCGCTGGCCGGGTGGCCGTGCACACCGGCCAGTCATGCATCGCGGAGGCGGGGCATCGCGTGGGCAACCAGATGTCGGCCCAGGCGAACATGATGCGCCGCGAAACGGTGCCCGACGCGATGGTGGATGCGTACGAGTCCACGCGTGGCGATCTGGCGGAGCGGCTGCTCACGGCGCTCGAGGCGGCCGAGGCCGAGGGCGGCGACATCCGCGGCAAGCAGTCCGCCGCCGTCCTGGTCGTGGGCGGCAGGCGCAGCGCCGAGCCGTGGGAGCACAAACCCGTGGATCTGCGCGTGGAGGACCACCCCGAGCCGCTCCGCGAGCTGCGGCGGCTGCTGCGCCTGCGCCGTGCCTACGACGAGATGGAGCTTGGCGAGCAGCTCGCCGTGCGGGGAAACCTGGAGGGCGCGCTCGGGCATTACCAGCGGGCGCACGCCGCCGCCCCGGACAACACCGAGATCGCGTTCTGGCTCGGTCTCGCGCTGGGTGGCTGCGGCCGCGTGGAGGAGGGGCGGGAGCACATCCGGCGGGTGAGCGAGGTGGATCCCGGCTGGGCGGAGCTGCTGCGCCGCCTGCCCGCCGCCGGCCTCATCCCGGACGATCCGGAGCTCCTGCGCGGTCTCCTGCCGTAAGTACCATCGCCGCGTGCTCTACGACAGGGCGAAGATCTTCGTACAGGGCGGCGGCGGCGGAAACGGCGTGGTGTCGTTTCGGCGCGAGGCGCACGTGCCGCGCGGCGGTCCCGACGGCGGCGATGGCGGCCGCGGCGCCGATGTGGTGATCGTGTGCGACGCCTCGCTGCGCGACCTCCAGAGCTTCAAGCGCAAGGCGCACTACAAGGCGCGCCGCGGCGGCCACGGCGAGGGGGCGAACCGCCACGGCGCGAGCCCGGAGGCGCTCGAGGTGCGCGTGCCGCCGGGCACGGTGGTGGAGGATTCAGAACATGAGCTGCGCTACGACCTCACGGAGCCTGGACAGCGCGCGGTGGTGGCCCGGGGAGGCCTCGGCGGCCGGGGCAACCGCCACTTCACCACGCCCACCCGCCAGGCGCCGCGCTTCGCGGAACGCGGGCTGCCGGGCGAGGAGCGCTGGCTCGAGCTGCGGCTCAAGCTGCTCGCGGACGCGGGACTGGTGGGGCTGCCGAACGCCGGCAAGTCGTCGCTGCTCTCCCGCATCACGCGCGCGCAGCCGCGGGTGGCGGACTATCCGTTCACCACGCTCGAACCGGTGCTCGGCACGATCGAGAGGGACGGTCGCCAGCTCGTGGTGGCGGACATCCCCGGCCTCATCGAGGGTGCGGGCGAGGGCGCGGGACTCGGCCACGAGTTCCTCGCACACGTGGAGCGCACCCGCCTGCTCGTGCACGTGCTCGACCTGAACCCGCTCGACGGGTCGGATCCCGTGAAGAACCACGAGACCGTGGAGGCCGAGCTTGCCGGCTACGGGGCAGGGCTCGAGCGGCTGCCGCGCATCCTCTGCCTGTCGAAGGCGGACCTCGTGCCGCCGGAGCAGGCCGCGGCCGCAAAGGCCGAGTGGGAGGAGCGGCTCGGCGTGCAGGTGGTGGTCACGTCCTCGGCCACGAGACTTGGGCTCGACGAGCTCGTGGAGGCGATCTTCCTGCGCGTGCCGGGCGAACAGCCACCGGGCGCGACGGAGCCGCAGGAGGCCGCAGCCGAGCACCGGGTGTACCGCCCGGGCGCCGACGACGCCTTCCGCGTGCAGCGCCTCGGGGATGGCGCCTACCGCGTGTCCGGCGGGCGTGTGGAGCGGCTGATCGCGCGCCACGACATGGACAACGAGGACGCTCAGCGCTACGTGGAGGACCGCCTCCGCGCGATGGGTGTGATCCGCGCGCTCGAGTCCGCCGGCTTCGAGCCGGGTGACGACGTGGAGATCGCGGGAATGGTCTTCGAACTGGATCCCGCATGAGGTCGAAGCGCGGGATATTCGTCGCGCCCTTCGACGAGCTGTCGGACCCGCGCCTGCTCGCGCGGCTCGCCGCGGACGCCGAGAAGCGCGGCTTCGACGGCTTCTTCCTCTGGGACCACGTGAACTACAGGCCGCCCACGAGCGCGCTGGCGGATCCCTGGGTGGCGATGAGCGCGATCGCCTGCGCGACCGAGCGAATGCGCATCGGCCCGCTCGTCACGCCGCTGTCGCGCCGCCGCATCCACAAGCTCGCGCGCGAAACCGTTTCGCTCGACCTCCTGAGTGGCGGCCGTCTCGTGTTCGGAATCGGCCTGGGCAGCCACAACAACGGGGAGCTCGAGCCCTTCGGCGAGGTGGTGGACGCGCGGGAGCGCGCCCGGCTTCTCGACGAGGGCATGGACCGGCTCGTGGAGTTCTGGGACGGGGAGTTCGAGCCGCGCCCGCTGCAGCGGCCCCGGATTCCGGTGTGGGTGGCGGCGCGCTGGCCGAACAAGCGCCCGATGCGGCGCGCGGCACGCTGGGACGGGCTCTTCCCGATCGACCAGGATGAGCCTGACCAGCTCGAGGAGATGGTGGCGTACGTGAATGAGCACCGGCCCGACCCATCCGCCCCGTTCGAGATCGTCGTCGAGTATCCGCCGGGCACGGATCCAAGCCCCTGGGAGGCCGCCGGCGCAACCTGGTGCCTCACCAGCTTCGGCCCCACACCCACTGAGGCGGAAGTGCGCTCTGCAATAGAGGCCGGACCCGGTTAGGGTTGCCCCGTGAGGGCTCGCAGCGTTCTCACGGTCACACTCCTGGCTCTAACCGCAGCCCCGGCCGCCAATGCCGCATTTCCGGGGAAGAACGGGCTGATCGCGTTCCAGAAGATCAAGTCGCCGTCCTCGGAGATCTACGTGATGGGTCCGAAGGGCGGCAAGGAGCGCGACATCACCCGCACGCGGCGCGTGTCCGAGACGTCGCCCGCGTTCTCGCCGAACGGCCGGACGATCGCGTTCCTGTGGGTGAGCTTCGGCACCGTCAACCATCAAAACGGCGGCATCGGCGTGGTGAACTCGAACGGCACCGGCCTGAAGCACCTGACGAGCGGTGACGTGAACACCGACCCCTACTTCGCGCCCACGTGGTCCGCGAACGGCAAGAGCATCCTGTACGAGCGGGAGAAGCCCGTGGTGGGGTCGCTCGCGCCGGTGACGATCTGGTCGATCAGCCCGAAGGGCGGCGCTCAGCACCAGGTGACGTCCGGGAGCGATCTGTTCGTGCTCGCCTCGCCGCTGGGCAAGCAGCTCGCCTTCGTCCACGCCGACCCGAACGGC
Organism: Thermoleophilaceae bacterium; assembly: GCA_036378175.1. Classification (GTDB taxonomy): domain Bacteria; phylum Actinomycetota; class Thermoleophilia; order Solirubrobacterales; family Thermoleophilaceae; genus JAICJR01. Next base: position 26,050 of record DASUWY010000046.1, on the reverse strand, counting down.
GATCCCAACGCTCCGCGGCAGCTCGAGCTGACCAACCTGAGCGGCGGCGGGCCCACGGTGCTCGGTCCGGGCGTGCCGATCAGCGACTGGTCGCCGGACGGCAGGCGCTTCGTCTATTCCGGGCCGGGCAATGCGATCTGGACGCTGCCCGTGGCTGGCGGCGCCCCCACCAAGCTCGCCGATGAGCCCGCCCAGGACCAGGATCCGGCCTTCTCGCCCGACGGCCGCTTCGTGATCTGGACGAACGAGGCGACGCATGACATCTGGATCGCGAAGGCCGACGGCAGCGGCGCGCGCAACCTCACTCACCAGCCGGGCTTCGAGAAGCATCCAACCTGGGGCCGGAAGCGCTGACGATTCCGCTGGTGCTCGCGGCTACGGAAGTGCGGGAAGCGGTGTTCTCGCGGGACGGCCGCTTCGTGTGGGGACGCGGGCGCCCGGCATCCCCATAACCTTCGCCACATGGGCATTGCGGTGGTGAAGCTCGGATCAAGCATCGTGGCGGACGATGAGGGGGTCGTACGCCGCGAGGAGCTTGCGCGCCTGTGCGCAGAGACCGCCGAGCTGCACGCCGCCGGCACCTCGGTGGTGCTCGTCACATCGGGGGCGATCGCCCGCGGCATGGAGGTGATGGACCTCGCGATCCGCCCGCGCGCGATGGACGAGCTGCAGGCGGCGTCGGCGGTGGGGCAGGGCAAGCTCTTCCGCGTGTACGACGAGCTGCTCCAGGAACACGGCGTGCCGAGCGCGCAGGTGCTGCTCACGTTCTTCGACATGTCGGCGCGCAGCCATTACCTGAACGCGCGGCAGACGTTGCGCAAGCTGCTCGACTGGCGAGTGGTGCCGGTGATCAACGAGAACGACACCACGACCACCGACGAGATCTCGTTCGGCGACAACGACTTCCTTGCCGCGCAGGTGGCGATCCTGCTGGACGCCGACCTGTTGCTGCTGCTCACCGATACCGACGGCCTCTACACGGCCGATCCGCGCCGCCACCGGGGCGCGCGGCACGTGCCCCAGGTGAGCGACTTCGAGATGCTCCAGAACATCGACATCGCGATGTCCACCTCGCCGCTCGGGTCCGGCGGGATGCGCTCGAAGGTCGTGGCGGCGGAGATGGCCACCGCGGCGGGGATCCCGGCCGTGATCGCGAGCGGCCATCGCGATGGGGTGATCGCCACTGCGGTGGCGGGCGAGCAGGGCGGCACCCGCTTCAAGCCGCAGGACGGCCGCGTGTCGAGCTTCAAGCTGTGGCTCAAGTACGCGAAGCCCGCGCACGGCAAGATCGTGGTGGACGACGGGGCGGCGCACGCGCTCCGTGAGCGCGGCACGAGCCTCCTCCCCGTGGGCGTGGTGGAGGTTCAGGGCGACTTCCAGGCGGGCGACGCCGTGGACGTATCGACCACGAACGGCGACGGTCGTTCGATCGGCAAGGGCATCGTGAACTACTCGGCCGAGGAGCTCCGCCGCATCAAGGGGCTCAAGACCTCAGAGGTGCGCGAGCTTCTCCCGCGCGCGAGCGAGGAGGCCGTGCACCGCGATTACTTCGTGCTCGAGTAGCGGCCCGCCACTTCCTCGATCCAATCGCGCCAGGCGTCCGGCAGCGCGTCGGCCTCGAGGAGGCGGGGGAGCTGGCTGCGATCGTGCTCGTAGGCGTCGACGAAGAGCGCGAGGCTGACATCGTGATCGGGGCGATCGACGACCTCCACCTCGTCGCCGGCGCCGAGCTCGCCCTCCTCGATGATGCGCAGGTAAGCGCCGGGGCGGCCAGCCTGGGCGAAGCGCTTGATGAAGCGCGGGTCTCCCATCTTCTTGGCGAGCTTCCAGCAGGGGATGCGCGGCGAGGTGACCTCGAGCACCACCGTGCCGATGCGCCAGCGCTCGCCAACGCGCGCGCCGGTCACATCGATGCCCCGCAGCGTGAGGTTCTCGCCGAAGGTGCCGGGGCCGAGCTCGCGCCCGAGCTGGTCCTGCCACCAGTCCGTGTCCTCCGCGGCGTAGGCGTACAGAGCGCGGTCGGGCCCGCCGTGGGCGCTGCGGTCCGCCTGATCGTCGCCTTCGATGTTCACCCCGCGAACTGCCACTCGGCCAGACACCGGCTCCTTCCAGATCGCGCTGGTCTCGACCTTTCCATTCGAGCGCTCGATGGGGCGCGGAGTTCCGACGTTCACTGCTTCAACTTTGGCCATCCGGCACAGTCTGGCGGAGGCTCCCGTTGTTACGGGTGGCAGGTACCCTTGTCAGGTGGCCACCACCGCCGCATCCGTAGCCGAGATCTGCGCGAGCGCCAAGCGCGCGTCGCGCGAGCTCGCGCGCCTGGACACCACCACGAAGAACGCCGCGATCGAGGCGATGGCGGACGCGCTCGAAGCGCGCGTGGACGAGATCCTCGAGGCGAACGCGCGCGATATGGAGGCCGGGCGAGAGGCTTCGCTCGACGCCTCGCTCCTCGATCGGCTGCTCCTCACGCCCGAACGGGTGGCCGGGATAGCGCGCGATGCGCGGCGGATCGTTGCGCTGCCCGACCCCGTGGGCGAGGTGATCTCCGGACAGCGGATGTACAACGGCCTCGATCTGCGGCAGGTGCGCGTGCCGCTCGGCGTTGTGGCTGTGGTGTACGAGGCCCGGCCGAACGTGACGATCGACTGCACGGCTCTGTGTCTCAAGTCGGGCAACGCGATCGTGCTGCGTGGCTCATCAACCGCTCTTCATTCGAACACGGTGCTCGCCTCGATCGCCTCGGACGCGGTTTCGTCGGCCGGGCTGCCTGAGGGCGCGGTGTCGCTCGTGGCCGGCGGCGGACGCGACGAGCTGCGCGAGCTCGCCACCCAGGAGGGGATCGTCGACCTGATCATCCCGCGCGGCGGCGAGGGGCTGAAGGCGGCCTTGAAGGAGCACGCAAAGGTGCCGGTGATCTACGCGGCTTCCGGTAATTGCCATGTATACGTGGACGCGACGGCCGATCTCGACGACGCCGTCGCCATCACCTTGAACGCGAAGGTGCAGCGGCCGAGCGTGTGCAACGCGGCCGAGACGCTGCTGGTGCACTCGGAGATCGCGCCTTCGTTCCTGCCCCGCGCGCTGCGCGAGCTGCGCGAGTCGGGCGTGGAGCTGCGGGTGGACGCGCGTACGCGTTCGTTCGCCGGCGATCTGGCGGATTCTCTGAATGAGGCAGCCGAGGCCGACTGGGCGACGGAGTACCACGCGCTCATCCTCGCCGTGAAGGTGGTGGATTCCGCCGACGAGGCGATCGACCACGTGAACCGCTACACGAGCGGACACTCTGACGCGGTGGTCACGCAGTCGAGCGACGTGGCGCGCGCGTTCACCTCAGGCGTGGACACCGCGTGCGTCTACGTGAACGCCTCCACCCGCTTCACGGACGGGGGCGAGTTCGGGATGGGCGCCGAGATTGGCAACTCCACGCAGAAGCTTCACGCGCGCGGCCCGATCGGGCTGCGCGAGCTGTGCACGTACAAGTACGTGGTCGAGGGCTCCGGGCAGGTGAGGGAGTAGCGGCCGCGCGAGTTGGAATCCTGGGCGGCACCTTCAACCCGCCCCATATCGGACATTTGATCTGCGCGCAGGAGGCGCTGGTCTGCCTCGGGCTGGACACGGTGGTGTGGATCCCCGCCGGCGTGCCGCCTCACCGGGAGGTGGAGGGGGACCCGGGCGCCGAGGCGCGCTACGAGATGTGCGAGCTTGCCGTGTCCGCGGACGAGCGGTTCTCGTTGTCGCGCCTGGAGCTCGAGCGGGAGGGGCCGTCGTACACGGTGGACACTCTGCGCGAGCTGCGCTCTCGCTCTCCTGACGACGAGCTGTTCCTCATCCTGGGCGGCGACCAGGCCGCATCGCTGCGCTCGTGGCACGAGCCGGAGGAGGTGCTTTCGCTGGCGACGATCGCCGTCGTGGAGCGCAGCGGCTGGCCGCGACCGGCGATCGGAGTGAAGCTGTCGGGCCTGCGGGGCGCGGAGCGGCTCGTGTTCTTCGAGATGCCGCGGGTGGACGTGTCGTCGTCGATGGTGCGGCGGCGGGCTCGCCAGGGCAAGCCGATCCGTTACCTCGTGCCGGAGAAGGTGGCGAACTACATCGGGGCGCAGAGCCTGTACGGGGCGTCGGCGCCGGTGGCGACGGAGTCATGACGTCCTCGTCCGAGGAACGCTCGCTGGCGCTCGCCGAGCAGATCGCTGAGATCGCCTCCGACAAGAAGGCGATCGACGTGCGGATCCTCGACCTGCGCGGGGTGGTGGGCTACACCGACTACTTCGTGATCTGCAGCGGCAACACGGAGCGGCAGACGAAGGCCGTGCACGACGCGATCTACAAGGAGCTGAAGGATCGCGACGGTCTGCTGCCTCGGCGCACGGAGGGCGAGCGGCAGGCGCGCTGGATCCTGATGGACTACCTCGACTGCGTGGTGCACATATTCACCCCGGAGGCGCGCTCGTTCTACCGGCTCGAGCAGCTCTGGGGCGAGGTGCCGGCGCGCTCTGTCGGTTAGTCGACGTTCGACACAGCGGGCACTTCCGCCAGCCGGCCGAGCGCGGTCACCACCTCGTCCGTGGCCGAGAGCCAGGCCGAATGGTCGGTGTCGAGCTCGATCACCTCGGCGCAGGGTGTCTCGCTGATCATCCGGCGCTGAAGAGCCGGCGGGATCGCGCGATCCTGGTTGCAGATCACGTACGCGCGCGGGAGGGCGTAGGACCTCGCGTCGTCGATGAGTACCGGGGTGGCGAACGGGGCAACGGCCTGCGGTCGCATCCGCGCGCCTGCCCAGGCCGCCTGCTCGTCCGTGCAGCTGGCGTACAGGACATCGCGCGCGGCGGCCACGGGCAGCGTGGCCATGGGCGGATCGCCCTCCACCACGAGGTTGGCCTGCACCTGGTCGTCCTGCCCTTCCGGTGTGTGGGTCAGGTCAAGCAGGCTCTGGCCGTGCTGGGGCATGAACGCCGCCACGTACACGAGCAGGGAGATGCGCTTCGGGGAGCGGCCGGCGGCCTGCGTGATCGCCACCCCGCCCATGCTGTGGCCAACGAGGATGGCGGGCTCGTCGCTCTCGGCGAGCGCGTCGCAGATGCGGTTCGCGTAGGCGTCGAGCGTCACTCCCTCCGGGGGCGTCTGGTCGTCGCCTGAGCCGGGGAGGTCGAATGCCTCCACGGTGTGGCCGGCCGAGCGCAGCTCGTCGGCGACGCGCTCCCACACCCAGGCGCCGCTGAACGCGCCGTGGACCAAGACGAAACGGGCCATTCTCTCCTCCTCGTTGCGGGTCAGGGGCACTGTAACGTCGCGGCCGAAGCCGTGCGCTTGGGAATGGGGGTTTACCGACCCCTGATGGAAGGCGGACGCTACGACCTGATCTTCGACGTGGGGTCACGGCCGCTGCGCGTGCAGTGCAAGTGGGCGGTCAAGCGTGGCGCTGTCGTGTCGGTCCAACTCGCCACAAGTCGGCTCACCCCCGCGGGATATGTGCGAACCACCTACTCGGCCGACGAGATCGACGCGGTAGCGGCGTGCTGTCTCGAGCTACGGAGCTGCTACTTCCTGCCGATATCCTTGGTAGCTGGCAGATCGGCCATTCATTTGCGTCTGAGTCCCTCGTTGAATAACCAGAAGACGGGGGTACACTCGGCCGAGACATACGAGCTTGGGGCTATAGCTCAGTTGGGAGAGCGCTGCCATGGCATGGCAGAGGTCGTCGGTTCGAGCCCGACTAGCTCCACTGAAAAAGCCGCCCGCAACGGGCGGCTTTTCTCATGAGCCAGACGCCTACTCGCCGCCGCCGCAGAAGCCGCTGCGCGAGGAATTGAGGGCGACGAGGCCGCGCAACGTCTCGCCGTCCTCGTCCACCACCACGAGCCGGCGCGCGGACTCGGCGTCCAGCAGTGCTATCGCCTCGCTCATCGGCGTGCTCGGATGGACCTTTGCGGTCGGTGTGATGGCGAAGTCGATTGCGGGCGCATCGTCCGCCGCCGAGTCCGGCACGTTCGGCCGCTCGATGGCCCCGCGAAAGCGACCGTCGTCCACGAGGAGTCCCGTCTGCACGCTGCCGTTCTCGAACAGGCGCCGCACGTCGCCCACGGTGGCCTCGAGCGGAAGTGTCTTCGGCCGCTTGATCATCACGTCCGCCACAGCCTGGTCGGCGGCGTCGCCGACGGCGATCTTCACGTTGCCGCAGTCCTCAGCCATGGCGCTGATCGTACCGCCTCGATTCCGGCGTCGCACGGCTGCCTATGCAATGCTTAGGCAGAGACCATGCCTACCAAGGACCTGACTCTGGGCGAGGCGGCACGCGCGATAGGCGTGAGCACGGACACGCTGCGGCGCTGGGAGCGGGCGGGCAAGTTGCGCACGAAGCGCGACTCCTCCAACCGCAGGCTCGTTCCGCGGCGGGAGGTCGAGCGGCTGTCCGAGCGACCCCAGCGGCACCAAGCCGGAGATCAGCTGTCCGCGCGCAATCGCTTCCCGGGTGTGGTCACCTCCGTGGAGGTGGACGGCGTGATGGCGCTCGTGGAGATCGAGGCGGGCCCGCACAGGATCACGGCGGCGGTCACCCGGGATGCGGTGGAGGAGCTTGGTCTCGCGCCCGGCGTCCCAGCCACGGCGGCTGTGAAGGCGACGTCGGTGATGGTCGAGAGGAGTTCGGGTTGAGGCGCTGGATGGCGCTCGCAGCGGTGGCGATGCTCGCCGTGGCGCCCGCCGGTTGCGGCTCCGGCGGGTCGTCGAGCAGCGGCAGGCCGGACCTCGTGGTGTCCGCCGCGGCATCGCTCAAGGACGCCTTCGACCAGTACGCGCAGAAGTTCCGGCAAGCGAACGTTCGCGCCTCGTTCGCCGGCTCCGATGAGCTCGCCGCCCAGATCGAGCAGGGCGTGAAGCCGGACGTCTTCGCCTCCGCCAACACGAAGCTCCCGGAGCAGCTGTTCCAGAAGGGTCTCGTCGAGAAGCCGGTGGTGTTCGCGGGCAACCGGCTCGTGATCGCCGTACCGGCGAAGGCCGGCAAGGTGGCGTCGCTGGCGGACCTCGAGAAGCCCGGGGTGACGATCGCGATGGGATCGCCAACCGTGCCCGTGGGGGCCTATACGCGCCAGGTGCTGTCCGGCCTGCCGAAGGCACAGCAGGCAAAGCTGCTCGGGAACGTCCGGTCGAACGAGCCGGACGTGGCGGGTGTGGTGGGGAAGCTCACACAGGGCGCGGTGGACGCCGGCTTCGTCTACATCACCGACGTGGATGCCACCGACGGCAAACTCAAGGCGATCGAGCTGCCGAAGAGCCTCCAGCCGCAGGTGGCGTACGGCGTGGCGGTCGTGAAGGGGGCGAAGCACCCGAAGCAGGCGCAGGTGTTCATCGAAGGGCTGCTGCACGGAGCCGGGCGGCAGGCGCTGCAGGCGGCGGGGTTCGAGCCGGCGCCCGGCGCAGGAGCATGAGCGCGCAGGCCACCGCCGCGCACGCGCGCCTCGGCACGCGCCCCTGGTTTCCCGCGCTGCTGGGCCTGGCCCTCGCGCTCGCTCTGTTCTTCCTCGTGCTGCCGGTCGTCGCGATCTTCACCCACTCGAGCCCGTCCAAGCTCGTGTCGAGCCTCGGCGATCCGGCGAGCAAGGACGCGCTCCGGCTGAGCCTTGAGACGTCCGCGATCGCGGTGGCGGTGATCGTCGTGGTCGGGACCCCCGCGGCGTATCTGCTCGCCACCCGGGAGTTCCCGGCGAAGCAGCTCGTCACCACGCTGATCGAGCTGCCGCTCGTCCTCCCCCCGGCCGTGGCGGGAATCGGGCTGCTCGCCTCGCTCGGGCCGGGCGGCTTCCTCGGCCCGGCGCTCCAGCGTGCAGGGATCCCGCTCACCCTCAACACCGCAGCCGTGGTCGTGGCCCTGACCTTCGTGGCCGCGCCCTTCTACCTCCGCCAGGGCCAGGCCGCTTTCGGCGCCCTCGACCGCAGCTGGCTCGAGGCCTCCCGCACGCTTGGCGCGGGGGAGGGGAAGACGTTCGCGCGCGTGGCCATTCCGGCGGCCGCGCCGGGCCTCGCCGCGGGCCTCGCGCTCGCCTGGGGCCGCGCCCTCGGCGAGTTCGGGGCCACGCTGATGTTCGCCGGCTCCTTCAGGGGCATCACGCAAACCGCGCCGCTCGCGATCTACGGCGAATTCGCCACCGACTTCGACGCCGCGCTCGCGCTGTCGGCGGTGCTCGTGGCGGTGAGCGGCGCCTTGCTCCTCACGGTCAAGTTCCTCGTGGGGTCCGGAGCGCTCGGCGGTGCTGCGCGCTGAGCTGCGGGCGAGCGTCGGGACCATCGAGCTCGACGTCGCCCTGGAGGTGGCGGATGGCGAGTGCCTCGCGCTGGCGGGTCCCAGTGGGGCCGGCAAATCCACGATCCTGCGGCTGCTCGCCGGCCTCGCGACGCCTGATAGCGGCCGCATCGAATGCGGCGGCGAGGTGTGGCTCGACGAGCGCGGCGCGAGTGCTCCGCCGGAGCGCCGCCGCTGCGGGCTGGTGTTCCAGCATTACGCGCTCTTCCCGCACCTGTCGGCCTGGCAGAACGTGGCCTACGGGCTGCGCGGCACGCCGCGTGCGGAGCGCAAGCCGCGTGCGCTCGAGCTGCTCGAGCGCTTCGGGGCAAAGCACATCGCCGAAGCCCGTCCCGGCACGCTCTCCGGCGGCGAGCGCCAGCGCGTGGCCCTCGCCCGCGCGCTCGCCGCGGATCCCAAGCTGCTGTTGCTCGACGAGCCGCTGGCGGCGCTCGACTCGCGCACGAGCGCCCGTGCCGCTCGCGAGCTCGGCGCGTTCCTCGAGGAGGCGGACGTGCCCACGGTGCTCGTCACCCACGACTTCGGCCAGGCGGCGCAGCTCGGCGACCGCGTGGCGGTGATCGACGCCGGGACGATCGTTCAGCAGGGCGCTGCCGCGGAGCTGGCGGCCGCCCCGGCGTCCGGCTTCGTGGCGGACTTCACCGGGGCCAACGTGCTGAGCGGAGTCGCGCGCGCGGGGGAGGCCGGCCTCACGCGAGTGGAGCTCGACGGCGGCGGTGCAGTGGTGAGCGCCGAGCCGGCGCAAGGCGCCGTGTCCGTGAGCGTCTATCCCTGGGAGGTGGAGCTCGAGCCGCCGGGGTCGAACCACGCGGGCTCGGCGCGCAACCACCTGCACGCCACCGTCACCACGGTCACGGTCCTGGGAGCGCGGGTGCGCGTCGGACTCAGCGCGCCTCAGCCGCTCACCGCGGAGATCACCGACGCGTCACTCGAACGGCTCGACCTGCGCCCCGGCTCGAGCGTTATCGCCACCTGGAAGGCGGCCGCCACTCGCCTGGCCCCGGCCTAGCGGTCCGTCCGCTCGGCCCAGCTCGGCAGCTCTAGTTCGTCGAACGGGCTGCCTCGCCTAGAGCGTGGCGAGCCGGCGTCGGTCGACGAGGCAGAGGAACCGGTGACGGTCCGGAGGTCGTTGCGGATCCGCTTGTGCCCCGCCTGCACGTCCCGGAGGATGCGCTCGGCCTGGTCCTGAAGAGTCTTGCCGAGCTGCCGCAGGCCGTTGCTCACGGCACGGGCGTCGGAGAGCATCTCGTCCGCGAGCCGCTCCGCGTCCGCCACCCGCTCCGAGCTCTCGCGGCGCGCCTCCTCGCCCATGCGCACCGCCTCGGCACGAGCCTCCTGGAGAAGGCGGTCGGCCTCGCGGCGCGCGTCGCTCGTCACATTCTTCGCCTTCGCCTCGGCGTCGCTCACCGCTTTCGCCGCTTCCTCCTCGGCCTTCGAGCGGGTGTCGTGGGCGGCCTGGTCGGCTGCGGCGGTCACCACGCTCGCCTTCTCCTGCGCCTCGCGTGTGGCCGTCTCCGCCTCGGCCGCGGCTGCCGCACGAATCTGCTCCGCCTCGCCACGCGTCCGCTGAGCGCTCGCCTCGGCCTCGGCGATCAGCGAGTCGGCCCGCTCCTTCGCCTCCGCGGCGAGCCGCACCGCGGCCGCCTGCGCGTCCGCGCGCGTGGTGTCCGCCTCCGCGCGCGCCTCGGATAGAACCCGCGTGGCCTCCGCGCGCATGTGGTCGGCCTCGTCCTTGGCCTTGTCGCGAAGCGACTGCGCTTCGTCCCGCAGGGTCTCCGCTTCGGCGCGGATGCGCTCCGCCTTGGCGCCCGCGTCCGCAGTGAGCTCCGCCGCCTCGCGCCGCGCGGCGGCCCGGGCATCGGCTTGGATCTTCTCGGCGGCGTCGTGCGCCGCGGAGACGATCGCCTCCACCTGCTGCGCCGCGATGTCGGCCGCGCGTGACCCGCTGTCTCCCCCGTTACGCACCGTAATCCAGGGCAAAGCTACAGGAAGGGTGGCCCTCTCACTAATCTCCGATGCTCGATGGAGCAGCGCTACGACCCGAAGCAGATCGAGCCCAAGTGGCAGAAGGTCTGGGCCGACGAACGCACCTGGGAGGTGTCGAACGACGAGGCCACGTACGACAACAAGGCGTACGTGCTCGTCATGCTGCCGTACCCGTCGGGCGAGCCCCACATCGGCCATCTGAAGGTCTACAGCGTGGGCGACGCGATCGCGCACTATCGCCGGCGCATCGGCAAGAAGGTGCTCCAGCCGATGGGCTACGACGCGTTCGGGCTGCCGGCCGAGAACCACGCGATCAAGACCGGGCAGCACCCGCGCGACTCGACCGAGAAGTCGATCGCCGAGTTCCGCCGCCAGTTCATGGCCTGGGGGATCTCCATCGACTGGTCGCGCGAGCTCGCTACGCACGAGCCGAGCTACTACCGGTGGACCCAGTGGATCTTCCTGCGCCTGTTCGAGAAGGGCCTCGCCTACCGCAAGGAGGCGGCGGTGAACTGGTGCCCGGTGGACCAGACGGTGCTGGCGAACGAGCAGGTGATCGACGGGCACTGCGAGCGCTGCGGCAACGAGGTGGAGATCCGACAGCTCGAGCAGTGGTTCTTCAAGATCACCGACTACGCCCAGCGCCTGCTCGACGACCTGGAAACGGTGGAGTGGCCGCCGCACGTGGTGACGATGCAACGCAACTGGATCGGCCGCTCCAAGGGCGCCGAGGTGGTCTTCCGCTGCCAGGAGCTCGGGATCGACTACCCGGTGTTCACCACGCGGCCGGACACGCTGTTCGGTGCCACCTTCGTCGTCATGGCGCCGGAGCACCCGGACGTGCTGAAGCTGAACGACTCACCCGAGGTGCGCGAGTACGTGAACCGCGCGGTGCGCGAATCGCCCGAGGAGCGTGGCGAGGCGCGCGAGAAGACCGGCATCCCGCTCGGCCACACCGTCACCAACCCGGTGAACGGCGAGGAGATCCCGATGTACGTGGCCGACTATGTGCTGATGGAGTACGGCACCGGCGCGATCATGGCCGTGCCCGCGCACGACGAGCGCGACTTCGAGTTCGCGCAGAAGTTCGACCTGCCCATCCGGCGCGTGGTGGACGGGGAGGAGCTGCCCTACGCCGGCGACGGCCCGCTGGTGAACAGCGGCCGCTTCGACGGGATGCCGAACCGCGAGGCCTTCCCGCAGATCATCGAGTGGCTCGAGTCCGAGGGCAGCGGCAAGCCGGCGGTGAACTACAAGCTGCGCGACTGGCTCTTGTCACGCCAGCGCTACTGGGGCTGCCCGATCCCGATCGTGCACTGCGAGGAGCACGGGCTCGTTCCCGTGCCCGACGACCAGCTGCCGGTGGAGCTGCCGGACGTGGAGGACTACGCGCCGCGCGGCCGCTCGCCGCTGGCCGCAGCGGAGGACTGGGTGAACACCACGTGTCCGAAGTGCGGCGGCCCCGCGAAGCGCGAGACGGACACGATGGACACCTTCGTCGACTCCTCCTGGTACTTCATCCGCTACTGCGACCCGCGGAACGACCGGGAGGCGTGGGACCGCCATGTGGTGGATCGCTGGATGCCGGTGGACCAGTACATCGGCGGCATCGAGCACGCGATCCTGCACCTGATGTACGCGCGCTTCTTCACCAAGGCGCTGGCGGACCTGGGCTACCTGGACGTGCAGGAGCCGTTCGCCAACCTCTTCACCCAGGGCATGATCACGCGCGACGGCGCGAAGATGTCAAAGTCGCGCGGCAACGTCGTGAACCCGAGCGAGTACGTGGACCGCTACGGCGCGGACACGCTGCGCACCTACGTCCTCTACCTCGGCCCGATCGATCAGGACGCCGACTGGTCCGACGAGGGAGCCGGCGGTATCCATCGCTTCCTGGCGAGGCTGTGGCGGCTGGCGGCCGACGTCGCGGAGGCCACCGAGCCGTCGAGCGAGCCCAGCGGCGATCCAAGTGACCTGCTGCGAAAGGCGCATTGGGCGATCGACAAGGTCACGAGCGACCTCGGTCAGCGCTTCGCCTTCAACACCGCGATCGCTGCGGTGATCGAGCTGGTGAACGACGCCTACCGGCAGCGCGACGCCTTGCTCGCTTCGCTGGAGGGACGCTCGCAGCTGCGCTTCGCCGCCGCCACCGCGGGCTCGCTGATCTTCCCCTTCGCCCCGCACCTGGGGGCTGAGGTGTACGAGCTGCTCACGGGCGAGCGGGTGTGGGAGCAGCCGTGGCCGCAGGCGGACCCGGGGCTGCTCGCGCGTGAGACGAACGAGGTGGTGGTGATGGTGAACGGGAAGCTGCGCGACCGCGTGGACGTTCCCTCCGGCGCGCCCGACGAGGAGCAGGAACGGCTGGCGCGGGAGGCGCCCAAGGTGGCGGCTCAGCTCGACGGGCACAGGATCGTCAAGACCATCGTCGTGCCGGGCAAGCTCGTGAATTTCGTGCTGGGCTAGGCGCACTGGCGCGCTGCGCCATTGCGTGGTGGCTGCCCTCTAGGGTGTCGGGGTAGGTGGAACGCGTGCGACACAGGTTGGAGCTCCCGCCGCTGCTTGCAGCCGCCGGCGGCCTGCTGCTGTTCGTGAGCCTTTTCCTCCATTGGTACGGGCGCCTCACGGCATGGGGCGCGTTCGAGGTCTGGGACCTCGTGCTCGCCGCGCTCGCGCTGTGGGCGCTGTGGGCCGTGCTTGCGCCGCTCGTGTGGGAAGGCCCGCCGCGTGAGGGCAGCCTGCCGCTGGCCGGCATCGTCGCCCTCGTGATCGTCGCCTCCCAGCTCATCAACCATCCGCCGGCGGCGGCACACCACCACCCCGCGGCCGCGGGAGCGTGGCTTGCCCTCATCGGGTCCGCGCTGATCGCGGGCGGCGGGGTGCTCACAGTCGGGCGGGTGTCGCTGTCGGTGTCCCTGGCGGCTCCCGAGCGCGAGCGCTTTGTCCCGGAGCCGGAGCCTGAGCCGCCGCTGAGCGGGCCGAGCCCGGCCACTGAGGCGCGCGTTGCGGAGCCGGAGGTGCACGAGGAGCTCTACCCCGAGGCGGAGCGGAGCGGGCCGATCGGCGCGGACGATCCGGAGCCGTGGACGGCCGGCTCGGAGGACGAGACGCTGCCCTTCGAGCCGGACACCGAAGAGCAAGAGCGCACCTGAGCGACCGGGTTCACATCGCCGTGGTGGGGCCCGGCGGCCGCGCCACGACCGAGGAGCTGGATGCGGCCGAGGAGGTGGGGAGGCTGCTGGCGGAGGCCGGCGCCGTGGTTGTTTGCGGCGGGCTCGGAGGTGTGATGGAGGCCGCTTGCCGCGGCGCTAGGGCGTCGGGCGGGCTCACCCTCGGAATCCTGCCGGGGCGGGACCGCCGCGACGCCAATCCGCACGTGGCTGTGGCCGTTCCCACCGGCCTCGGAGAGGCGCGCAACGCGCTGGTGGTGCGGGCCGCGGACGCCGTGGTGGCGGTGGGCGGTGCCTACGGCACCCTGTCCGAGATCGCGCTGGCTCTGAAGGGCGGGACGCCGGTTGTGGGCCTGAACACGTGGGAGCTGGCGCGCGGCGGCGCGCCGGACGCGGGGGTGGTGGCGGTGCACAGCGCCGCCGAGGCGGCGCGCACGGCGCTCGACCTGGCGCATAAATAGACTCGCGAGCCAGTGGCCGAACTAGACCAGTCGGCCGTCCGTCCAGGGTCGGCTCCAGAGCCGTCGCACGCCGGCACGGAGGACGCGCCGTACCTCGACGCCATTCGCGAATACGCGCAGCGCGACCCGGGCCGCTTCCACGTGCCCGGTCACAAGGGCGGTCCCGGCGCCGATCCCGGGATGCGCGAGGCGTTCGGCGACGCCGCGCTCGGGCTCGACATCCCGGCGCTCATGCAGGGCATCGACGTCGGTCCGGAGCCCACGCCGTTTCAGCGCGCGCAGCAGCTCGCGGCGGAGGCGTGGGGCGCGAAGCGCTGCTGGTTCCTGATCAACGGCGCGTCGCAGGGCAACCACGTCACCTGCATGGCGCTCGCGCAGATGGGCCGCGAGTTCGTCGTGCAGCGCAACGTGCACTCGAGCACGATTGACGGGCTCGTGATCTCGGGGCTGCGGCCCACGTTCGTCGCGCCCGAGCTCGATCCGGAGCTGCTCATCGCGCATTGCATCACGCCCGAAGCGCTCGACCGCGCGCTTCGCGAGACGCCTGGAGCGGTGGCGGCGCAGGTGGTCTCGCCCACCTACTTCGGCGCGATGGCGGACGTGCGCTCGCTCGCGGACGTGGCTCACTCCCACGGCGTGCCGCTGATCGTGGACGAGGCCTGGGGCGCGCATCTGGCCTTCCACCCTGACCTGCCGGACCACGCACTGTCGCTGGGCGCGGATCTCGTGATCTCGAGCACCCACAAGATCGTGGGCAGCATGACCCAGTCGGCGATGCTGCATCTCGGTCACGGCGATCTGCTCGACGAGCGCGTGATCGACCGCTCGGTCACGCTGCTCGAGTCCACGAGCCCCAACTCGCTGCTCACCGCGTCTCTCGACGCCGCGCGCAGGCAGGCCGCCGTGCACGGCGAGGAGCTGCTCGGGGAGACGATCGAGGCCCTTGCCGCCACTCGGGAGGCGATCCGCGAGATCCCCGGCCTCGACGTGCTGGACGAGCGGATGACGGGCCGGCCGGGAGTGTTCGCCTACGACCCGCTGCGGCTCTGCATCGACGTGCGCGGCACGGGCAGGACCGGGTACGAGATCGCGCCGATGATGCTCCAGCTCGCCGACATCAACCTCGAGCTGTACGCCGAGAACGTGATCGTGGCCGTGTTCGGGGTGGGGGAGGATGCCTCCCGCTCGAGCGCGAGGCTCGTCGCGGCGCTCCACCAGGTGGTGGACCGGCTGCCGCCGTCACACGAGCGCGAGGAGTCGCTGTTCGCGCCGCCGCCGCAGTGGGGGCCGCTCGCGATGGCGCCGCGCGAGGCATATCTCGCGATGCAGGAGGTCGTGCCGTTCCGTGCGGCCGCCGGCAGGATCGCGGCGGAGTCGCTCGCGGCGTACCCCCCGGGGATCCCGAACGTCCTGCCCGGCGAGCGCCTCACCGACGACCTGCTCGACTACATCCAGAACACGCTCGAGCAGGGCGGCAGCCTGCGCGGTGCGAGCGACCGGAAGCTAGAGACGATCAGGGTGGTAGTTGAGCGCTCCTGACGCACATCAGGCAGCGATGGAGGGCGCTGCGAAGCCGCCGTTCCACGAGGAGCTGGCGGCGGTGTGGGGCGCGCCGTTCGGCGCCGTTGACGAGGTGGGCGTGCTGCGGCGAGTGATGGTGCGCACCCCGGGCGACGAGCTCAAGGCAATTCGCGAGGACGCCTGGAACGAGGAGCTCGGCGCGCTCGTTGACCCTGACGGCCGCTGGTACTGGACCGACCGCCGGCCGCCCGACCTGAACCTGGTCGCCTCCCAGCATCAGGGCCTCGTGAGCGCGCTGCGGTCCGAGGGCGTGGAGGTGGTGGTGGTCGAGCCGCTCGGCCCGCCGTTCGTCAAGTCGGTCTACACGCGCGACCCCTCGATCACGGTGCCCGGCGGCGCGATCGTCGGGCGCATGGGCGTGCGCATGCGCCGCGGCGAGGAGCCGCATGTCACCCGCGCGCTGGCCGCCGCCGGCATGCCGATCCTCGGCACGATCACCGGCACCGGCACGCTCGAGGGAGGGTCGTTCGTGAAGCTGCGGCCGGGGCTGGCCGCGCTCGGCACGTCGATCCGCTGCAACGAGGAGGGCTTCCGCCAGCTGCGCGTGCTGCTCGAGCTGATCGGAGTCGAGCTGATCCGGGTGCCGATCGCGGGCTACAGCATCCATATCGACCTTCACCTCGCGATGGTGGACGTGGACCGCGCGCTGATCGATCCCGCGGGGCTGCCCTACGACTTCCTCGTGACCCTGCGCGAGCTCGGCATCGAGACGATCGAGGCGGCGGCCGGCGAGGAGTGGGGCCTCAACCTGCTCTGCCTGAGGCCGGGCCGCGTGCTCATGGCGGAGGGATCGCCGCGCACGGCCGAGCTGCTCTCGAGCGCGGGCGTCGAGGTGGTCACGATCCCCTACGACGAGATTCACAAGAACGGCGGCGGCGTGCACTGCTCCACGATCGAGCTGGTGCGCGACCCGGCATGAGCACCGCGGCAGCGGCCGCCGTCTCGGGTGACCGCCTCTGGTCCGATCTCATGGCGATGGCCGAGGTGGGGGCCACGCCCGAAGGCGGTTGCTCGCGGCTCGCGCTCACGGACGAGGATGTGGCCGGCCGCGAGCTGTTCGGCCGCTGGGCGCGCGAGGCCGGGCTCGAGCTCCGCTCGGACAGCGCGGGGAACATGTTCGCGGGCCGCGCGGGCTCCGATCCCTCACTCCCCGCGGTGATGGCCGGCAGCCATCTCGACACGCAGCCAAACGGCGGGCGCTTCGACGGCGTGTTCGGCGTGCTCGCGGCGCTCGAGGCCGTGCGCGCGCTGAACGACGCGGGCGTCCGCACCGCGGCTCCGATCGAGGTGGTGAACTGGACGAATGAGGAGGGCGGGCGCTTTCCGCGCTTCTGCACCGGCTCGGCGGTGTACGCGGGCGCCGCGAGCGCCGAGGAGGTGCGGGCGCTGCGCGCCTTCGACGGGCCGCTCTACGGCGATGAGCTCGACCGCGTGGGCTTCGCGGGAGACGAGGAGCCCGGTTCGCGGCCTGCCTCCGCGTATCTCGAGCTTCACATCGAGCAGGGCCCGGTGCTCGAGAACGAGGGACTGCCGCTCGGGGTGGTGCGCGGGATCCGCGGGATCCGCAAGTTCGCGATCGAGCTGACCGGCCGCGAGGAGCATGCGGGCAGCCCCATGGCCGGCCGCCGCGACGCGCTGCGGGCGGCGGCGCGGCTGGTGGAGGCCATGGGTGAGCTGGGTGACGGATCCGGTGGCGCGAGCGTGACCGTGGGCCGCATCGAGGTGGAGCCGAACGCGCCATCGGTGGTGCCGGGTGCCGCCCGGCTACTCGTGGACGTGCGCGGTGCGGCGCTCGACCCACCGGACGAGCTGGTGGCGCGCGTGCGTGAGGTTGCCGGGTCGGCACTAGCGGGCAGGGACGTGGCGGTGGCCGTGGACGAGGACGTGTGGGAGTACGGGCCGGTGGCGTTCGATCACGGCGTGCTCGACACGCTGCGCGCGGCGGCGGATCGCAGCGGGGCCGGGTGGCTCGACATGGTCAGTCCGGCCGGACACGACGCCGGCTACGTGGCGCGGCGAGTTCCCACGGCGATGCTCTTCGTCCCCTGCCGCGACGGGCTGAGCCATCACCCCGCCGAGTGGGCGGAGCCGGCGCATCTGGAGCTGGCATGCCGAGTGCTCGCGGACGCGCTGGCCACGCTCGGAGGTGCGGCGTCGTGAGCAAGGTGCGGAAGCGAGTGGTGGCGCGGGGTCGCGTTCAGGGTGTGTTCTTCCGGGATGCGACGCGGCAGCGCGCATCTTCGCGCGGCGTGGCGGGATGGGTCTGCAACCGCCCCGACGGCGCGGTGGAGGCGGTGTTCGAAGGCGAGCCGGAGGCGGTCGACTCCCTGGTGCGTTTCATGGGGGAGGGCCCGCGCAACGCCGAGGTGTCGGACGTCGAGGTGATCGGCGAGGAGCCCGAGGGGCTCGCCGGTTTCGACGTCCGCTAGGGAAGGCTTGCCGCGATGCTGAACGGCCCGCTCCCCACCACGCGCGTGACCTGCACGCTGAGGGTGCGCGCGCCGCATACCGTGTAGCTGCCGTTCGAGGCGGCGTGCAGCATGTGTCGCCTGGACGTGTGGCTCGCGCCCAGCAAGCGGAGGCGGTAGCTCGCACCCTCGGGGACGGTGAGCTCGAAGCCGGCGGTGCCGTCGAGCGGGGTGTGCAGCCTGAACGTCCGGGTGGGGTGCCCGCGGTCCGCGAAGGAGCCGTGCAGAGTGACCGAGCGGGAGCCGGTCCACGGGTTCAGCACGTCCGCGCGGATGGCCCTGAACGCACTCCTGTCGGGCGCGAGGACATCCGTGTAGATGAAGTCGACTCCCGGGAACTGCATGTCGGCGTACGACTCGGCGAACGCCTCGCTCGGATCGTTGTAGTAGTTCGTGCCGATCCTGCCTCGCCGCTCGAGCGCGCACACGTTCTCGTAGCTCGCCCACTGCTTCACGCCCTTGTCGTAGGCCGACCAGGGCGCGTTCGAACGGTTCAGCTCGATGTGGTGGCCGTACTCGTGCGCGATCAGGAACTGCACCGGCGGGTCGCTCTTCTCGCCCACCCCGGGAACGTACATCCGCTCCTCGTCACCGACGTAACAGGCGAGGGCGCCCTGACCGCAGAAGCTGTTCTCGATCTGGCCGGGCGTGGCGATGTACACGCTGATCTTGCCGAGCTCGCTGCCGTGCACGAGCCCGCCGAGTAGGTTCACGTAGCCCTGCTCGACAGTGGGATCCGGCGTGTATGCGGAGGAGACGGCCACCGGGATGCTCACGCCGTCGGCCGTGCGGAAGCTGGTGGTGCTGGCGTGCGCGGTGATGCGGCGGGCGGCGCGCGCGTTGAGGACGCTGGGGCGCACGCGGTCGGGCGCCTGCGGATGGAAGAGCCGGACGCTCTCTGCCGCGGCGGCCATGCTCTTCAGTGGACGGAGCTTCAGGCGGTGCTGGTGTGCGGAGGCGGCGGGTGCTGCGATCAGGCATGCGGCCGCCACCGCGGCGGGAAGTGCCCGGCGTGCGCGCGCGATGTCGATACGGGGCCGCATGCGGCCCGGTTGATCGACATGCGCTGGACTTTCTGACTAGCCCGTCGACGGGTATTCGATTCGAGGCTCCACCACCACGTCAGTGCGCAGACTGTTGGCGATGTAGCAGGCGCGGTGCGCGACCTCCACGAGGTGGTGGACGCGCTCCTCGGTGGCGCCTGGCCTGATGACGATGCGCGGGCGGAGGACGATGCGGGTGAGGCGGGTGGGCGGGTCGTCCTCCGGCATCTCGGCCTCGGCTTCGTCCTCGTACTCGATCACCTCCACGCGCGCCTTCGCGGCCACGTGGAGAAACGACAGCAGCTGGCACGAGGAGGCGGCCATCAGCAAGAGCTGCTCCGGGTTGAGCTGCGCCGGGTCGCCGTGTGCCTCGCCGGTGGTGAGGGTGAGCTCGGGCTCGGCAGGCGGGGCGCTCGCGGTGTGGGGCCGGGCGTAGTTCTCCCAGCCGAGGCCGGTGTCGCCGGTCCAGTGCGTGCGCGCGTGGTAGCGGTGCGTCGAGCCCATTGCGACGACATTGTCACCGAGCGGTCGCGAAACCGTTGCGCGGCGGTCTTTTCTCGTTACACGGCGCGGCTTAGCCTGGCTCGCATGCTCGAGGACATCGACAAGGGCAAGCTCGTCGCATGGGCGGCGTTCGCTCTGCTGGTCGTGGCGATCGCGCTTCGACTTCACGCGCACGGCGGTGGAGGTGGCGCGCCGGCGGCCTCGGTCTCGCTTGGGCCTGCGGGCGGCGGACGGGCGCCCGCGGCTGCGGCTCCCGCCCCGGCCCGCGAGCTGTGGGTCGACGTGGCCGGGGCGGTGCGCCGCCCCGGCCTCTACAAGGTCCCGGCCGGGTCGCGGCTGGCGGCGGCGCTCGAGCGCGCAGGCGGCGTGTCGCGCCGCGGCGACGAGGCTGGGGTGAATCTCGCCTCCCCGCTCCACGACGGGCAGCAGGTGATCGTGCCGCTGCGCGGCACAGGCGGAGTCGGCGGCGTGGGAGCGGCCGGCGGAGGGGCGGGAGGGGGCGCCGCGGCGGCTGGCGGACCCATCAGCCTCTCGCAGGCCACGGAGGCGCAGCTCGAGACGCTCGACGGCATCGGCCCGGCGCTCGCCGGCCGGATCATCCAGTACCGCCAGCAGCACGGCGGGTTCCGCTCGCTCGACGAGCTGAAGGAGGTTTCCGGCATAGGCGACAAGCGCTTCGAGGCCCTGCGGCAGGCGCTCGTTCCATGAGCCGTCGCGCGTTCGGCGGTGTAACCGGTTTGGAGGACGCGCCAGGTGGGGATATTGGCGGCAAGACGGCAGGGAGAGAATCCGCCGGAGCGAACCTTATGCTCGAGAGAGTGCTCCCGAGCGTAGGCATTGAGGAGGAGCAAGATGCTCTTGGTTGAGCGGGACAGCCGCTTTTCTGGACTGGTTTGCGGGATCTGCCATGCGCCCGTACGACCCGGAGACCGGATTCTGCCGAGCTACCGGCAGGGAAAGCCGCGGGCGATCCACGCCCACTCGTGCGCCGCCACACGCGTCGCAGTCGCAGAGAAGCCGTTCGCGCCCGCCGCGTAGCTGCCGTTACGTCGCTGCCGCCGCGCCGAACCAGGCGGTGAGCGCATCCCGCAGCGCTGGGTCGGTGAGCTCGCCCACCCACGCCACATAGCCGTCGGGTCGGATCAACACCGCGCTCGGAGCGCTGACCTCGCCCAGTACCGGAAGCTCCCACGCCCCGCTGTACTCGGCATCGACCGTGTGCATCCGATCCGCCCACGGCGCGACGTCGGCCTCGCCGGCCAGACCGAAGTTGAGGAGCACCGGCTTCGCCTCGTGCAGCAGGGTGAACATTCGCACGGTGCCGTCGGCCGTCACGAGGTCGAGATCAGGCATGCGCCGCCCGAGGAGCGGGTGCCCGTCGCCGAGGTCGTAGTGGATGTCCAGGCCGGAGAGCCTCCCGGCCATCCGCGTGCGGGCGTCTTCGACGGTGAGGAGATCGGCGATGGTCTCGCGCAGGGCGTCCACGCGAGCCTCCTGGCGCGCGAGGGCGTTCAGCGCCATCGTCGTCTGCAGCACGCGGGCGCCCACCGCATGGCGCTCCGCGTGGTAGCTGTCCAGCAGGCTGTCCGGCGATATGCCCTTCACCACCTGGGCGAGCTTCCATCCCAGGTTCACCGCGTCCTGCACTCCGGTGCCGAGGCCCTGGCCGCCCATCGGGGAATGAACGTGGGCGGCGTCGCCCGCCAGCAGCACGCGACCCTTCCGATACGACTCCGCCTGCCGGCTCGTATCCGTGAACCGGGAGATCGAGGTGGCACTGCGGAGCCCGTAGTCCGTTCCCCAGACGGTCACGAGCAGCCGGCGTAGATCCTCGAGCGTCGGCTGCTCGGTCTGCCCCAGCTCCTCCTCTCTCATCACGAGCCGGAACCGCCCGTCCTCGAGCCTGCCGATGCCGTGGATGCCCTTGGCATCGCGGCGGACGCCGATCTCGGGCTCCCCGTCCATCTCCACCTCGGCCACCAGGGAGCTCGTCGATGGGTCCCAGCCTGGAAAGCCGATGCCCGCCGCCTTGCGGATCAGGCTGCGTCCGCCGTCGCACCCGACGATGTACTCGGCCCGGAGCGGCGCCCCTTCGGCGAGCTCGACGTCAACACCGCTGGCGTCCTGCGTGAAGCCGGTCACGTCGCGCCCGCGGTAGATCGTCACGGGCAGCTCATCGAGCCAGCCGGCGAGGATGCGCTCGATGTGGTTCTGCCAGAGCCCGAGAACGTAGTTGTGGCGGGTGGGGAAGTGGCTGATGCCCATCTGAACGCCGGCGAAGTCGCCCCACACCTGAACCGTCGTCCCCTCCGACAGGAACCGGTCGGCCACTCCGCGCTGATCGAGCACCTCGATCGTCCGTGACAGGAGGCCGCCGGAGCGCACGGACTCGAGATCGGGCCCCGTGCGTCGCTCGAGGATCGCCACATCCACATTCGCGAGCGCCAGTTCGGCGCCCAACATCATCCCGGTCGGACCGCCTCCGACCACCACCACCGCATGCTCGCTTACAGCCAAGTCTGCTCCTCCGATTTCGCTTGCGGCAGGCGATTATGGGGCAGACCCCGGGGCTTCCCGCAAGGCCCCCACGCGGTATAACTTGGAGTTGGAGAGGGGCGTTCGGTCCGTCGGCCGTTACGCGATTTTCACGCGAGCCGCGCCCAGTTTTCTCGTTTAGGTCTGTTGCCGTTACGGCCTCGCGGCGAGCCTCCGATGGGTGCGGCTTCCGCGGCATCCGTACTACGCCTGCCTTGGCTCGTTCGTCGCCGGGCTGCTGTTGTGCGGCCTTGCGGCGCCCGACCTCCTCCTCGGTGCGGCTGCTCTGGCCATCGCCCTGGCGCTCACGCGGGCTCCGCTGCTCGGCGTGCTCGCGGCGGTGCTGCTGCTCGGCGGCGCCGCCGCCGGTCACGCGCGGCTGCACGCCATCGATGCGCCGGACCGGTTCCTGCATGCCGGTGAGCCCTTCTCGGGACGTGCGTGGCTCCTCGAGTGGCCACGGGCGTCGCCGTTCGGATCTTCGGCGGAAGTGCGGGTGGTCTCGGGACCGGCGCGGGGCGCGCACCTACTCGCGCGGGCGCCGGCCGGATGGCGCTGGCCGAAGGGTGGCTCACCTGGCACGGGCGTGCAGATCAGGGGTCTGCTCGAGCGGCCCAGGCGGAGCGCGCGCGCGGACTTCGACTATCCGGCGTACCTGCGCCGGCGCGGCATCCGGTACGAGCTGGCGCTCGACACTCTGCGCTCGAGCGGGCGGTCGAGGGGCGGCGCCGCCGGCTGGGTGGACTCGCTTCGCCGCCGGGCCGAGCGCGGGGTGGCGGCGGGACTCGACGCGGCCAATGGCGCGCTCGCCACCGGCATGGTGCTCGGGGAGGACCAGCGGGTGGGCTCGGACGTGCGTGATGACTTCCGCCGCTCCGGCCTCTCGCACCTGCTCGCCGTCAGCGGCCAGAACGTGATGCTGCTCGGCGCGCTCGTGCTCCCACTCTTCGGGCTGGTGGGGGTGAGCCCGCGCGCGAGGGTGGCGGCGGTGGGCGCGCTCGTGGCCGTCTACGTGCCGCTGGCGGGCGCCGGGCCCTCCCTCCAGCGCGCGGGAGTGATGGGGGCGGCGGGGCTTGCCGCCGCGGCCGCCGCGCGGCCGGTCTCCCGCTCGTACGCGCTGCTGCTCGCAGCCGCGGCCACGCTCGTGCTGAACCCGCGCGTGTCGGGCGATCCGGGCTGGCAGCTCTCATTCGCCGCGGTGATCGGCATCGCCGTGCTGGTGCCGGGGCTGCGGCGAATGCTGAACTGGCTTCCGGGCCCGGTGGCGGACGGCGCCGCGATCACGACTGCTGCCACGCTCGCCACGGCGCCGCTGCTCGCGCACCACTTCCACGCGGTGCAGCTCGTGGCGCTGCCCGCGAATCTTCTCGCGCTGCCGGTGGTGGCGCCGATCATGTGGAGCGGGATGGTCCAGGCCGGGCTGGGCGTGCTCGGTGGCCCCTCTGTCCCGCTCTCGGCGCTGCTGGGGTCGCTCGACGGACTCCTGCTCGACTACCTGCGCGGCGTCGCTCGTTGGTTCGGCGACGCGCCGCATGGACAGGCGACGGTGGCGTTGAAGTCTCCGCTCGCGGTCGCGACGGCGTACGCGCTGATGGCGGCTGGGTGCCTCCTGATGCAGCGTGTGATGCGGTCGGTCGAGCCGCGAGCTCCGGCGTGGGCGGCCGCGTGGAGGCGCGTCCCGCGCGTGCGGCGGACAGCGGTCGCTGCCGGGCTCGCGGCGGTCCTCGCCCTTGTCGGATGGCGTGTCACGGGCCCGCCGTCTGCGCCGCGCGAACTGACGGTCTCGTTTCTCGACGTCGGCCAGGGCGACGCCACGCTGATCCAGGACCCGAGCGGTGCCGCGGTGCTGTTCGACGGCGGTCCGCCGGAGGCGCGCGTTGCGCGGATCATCCGCAACCTCGGCGTGAAGCGGCTGAGCGTGGTGGTGGCCACCCACCAGGCCCGCGACCACGTGGGCGGACTCCACGAGGTGCTCCGCCGCTTCCCGGTCGGCCTCATGCTCGACGGCGGGGACGGCACCCGCGAGGCAGATTTTCGCGGGCTCGAGGCGCAGGCCGACGCTCGGGGAATCCGGCGTGTGGTGGCCCGTGCCGGCGAGACAGTGCGCGCCGGCGGCCTCACGATCGACGTCCTCGCACCGGGCCCCCGCCCGGCGGGGCCGCCGCCGGGGGACCCCAACACCCGGGCGGTGGTGGCGATAGTGCGCGAGGCCGGCTTCAGCCTCTTCCTGTCGGCGGATGCGGAGAGCCCGTCGCTACTGCCGCTCGCCCTGCCGCACGTGACCGCGATGAAGGTGCCGCATCACGGCAGCGAGGATCCAGGCCTTTCACAGGTGCTCGCCCGTCTGCGCCCGCGGGTCGCGGCGATCGAGGTCGGCGCGCACAACACCTACGGCCACCCGCGTCCCTCCACGCTCACTGCGCTCGGGCGTGCGGTCCCGCGCGTCTACCGCACCGACCGCGACGGGACGATCAGGCTCACGGTCAACGGCGGCCGCCTCACCATCTCCACCCATGCCTAGACTGCCTGCCGTGGCCGGCCTGCACCCCGTGTACCTGATCTCAGGCGAGGACGACGCGAAGATCGACGCGTGGCGCGCGCGCCTGCGCAAGCGCGCCGAGGACGAGGGCGGGCCTGGAGCGCTCGAGACGTTCGATGCCCGCGAGACCACTCCCGGCGCGCTGGCCGCCGAGCTCGCCACGCTCACCTTCAACCCCGGCATGCGCTACCTGCTGGCCGACTCGGTGCAGTCGTGGAAGGCAGGTGACCTCGAGCCGCTCGAGCGCGCGCTGGCGGACATGTCGCCGGACACGGTGCTCGTCCTCATCGCCCGAGGGAAGGCGCAGGCGCGGCTCGCCAAGGCGGTGCAGAAGGCCGGGGGCGAGGTGCGCGCGTACGAGGCGCCCAAGCCCTGGGAGATGCACAAGTGGGTGGTCGCGCGCGCAAAGGAGGAGGGGCTCACGCTCGACTCGGAAGCCGCCAAGCTGCTCGTGGCCTCCGTGGGCGGCGGGCAGCAGCGCCTTGCCCGGGAGGTTGAGAAGCTGGTCCTCGCCGCGCATCCGTCCGCCACGCTCAGCGCCGACGAGCTCGAGGATCTGACGCCTGCGGAGGCGACGCAGGGGGCATACGACCTGGCCGATGCTCTGGTGGCCGGTGACGGCCACGCCGCGCTCGCCATCTCGGAGCGACTGCTCGATCAGGAGGAGCACGGCTCGAAGCTCATGTGGCGCATCACGAGCCGGCTACGGGAAGTGCACCGAGCGGCGTCGCTGATCGAGCAGGGAGTGCCCGAGCAGAAGGTCGCGGCCGCGCT
Source organism: Thermoleophilaceae bacterium (assembly GCA_036378175.1). Classification (GTDB taxonomy): domain Bacteria; phylum Actinomycetota; class Thermoleophilia; order Solirubrobacterales; family Thermoleophilaceae; genus JAICJR01. The sequence continues at coordinate 696 of DASUWY010000046.1, read as the reverse complement.
GGGCGGGCCGCCATGGGCCGCGAAGAAGGTGATCGCACGCGCGAAGAGGGCGGATCGGCGCGCGCTCGAGCAGGCGATCTGCACCTTCGCGGAGCTCGAGATCGACCTGCGCGGCGGCGGTAGCACCGGCCTCGACGAGGACACGGCGTTCTCGCTCGCGCTGACGAAGGCCGCGGCCGGCTAAGAGCCCAGCTTGGCGCGCAGAGCGGCTGCGCGAGACTTCTTCCGGGCGCCGTTGTTCTTGTGGAGCGCGTGGCGCTTCACGGCGCGGTCGATGCGCGAGACGAGCTCGCGATGCTCCGCGTCGGCGGTGGCGGCGTCACCCGCCGCGACGGCCGCCTCGAGGCGCCGGAAGTACGTCTTGATCGACGACGTGTAGCGGCGGTTCTCGAGCCGCTCCCGCTCCGCCCGGTGGATGCGCTTTTCTTGTGAGGCGATGTTTGCCATGACAGACAGTCGCCGCGACTCTTCTTGCCGCGGCGGCGGCCTACTATAGCGGCCCCGTGGCGGCTCCAGAGCGCCCAGCCGCGCCCCGAGGCGCTCCGCGACTGAGGAGCCCGCGCGGGCGCGACAGCACGAGCGACGGCGGCGCCGCGCCGCCGGGCGGCAGCGGCTCCGAAGGCGGCGGCCGGAGGATCGCGCGCAGCACCGCCTTCTTCTCGCTCGCGCTGACGAAGGCCGCGGCCGGCTAAGAGC
>DASUWY010000045.1 GCA_036378175.1 Thermoleophilaceae bacterium | reverse complement strand
GGCTCGCGCTCGGCGCGCGGCGTGTCGTCGGTGTCGACCGGGCGCGGCTCGTCGCGGCCGAAGACCTCTTCCTCGGTCGCGCCCTCGAGCAAGCGCTCGAACTGCTCGGCCTCGATCGTCTCGCGGCGGAGCAGGATCTCGGAGGTCTTCTTCAGGTTGTCGCGGTGCTGCTCGAGGATGTCGCGGGCCAGCTGGTGCGCCTCCTCGACGATGCGCCGGATCTCGTCGTCGATCTCGCGCGCGACGTCGTCGGAATAGTCCGGCTCGGCCGAGAACTCGCGGCCGAGGAACGGCTGGCCGTGGTCATGACCGAACACGCGCGGGCCGAGCTTCTCGCTCATACCGAAGCGCATGACCATCTGCTTGGCGGTGGCGGTGACCTTCTCGAGGTCGTTGGAAGCGCCGGTGGTGACCTCGCCGAAGACGATCTCCTCCGCGGCGCGGCCGCCGAGGGTCATCGCCATCGTGTCGTTGAGCTCCGCGCGCGTGGTGAGGAACTTGTCCTCGGTGGGCAGCGAGATCGTGTAGCCGAGCGCCTGGCCGCGCGAGATCACGGAGATCTTGTGCACCGGGTCGGTGTTCTCGAGGAAGTGGGCGACGATCGCGTGGCCCATCTCGTGGAACGCGGTGATCTTGCGCTCCTTCTCCGACATCACGCGGGTCTTCTTCTCCGGTCCCGCGATCACGCGCATGATGCCCTCTTCGAGCTGCTGGTGATCGATCTCGCGGAGGCCCTGGCGCGCGGCGAGCAGCGCCGCCTCGTTCACGAGGTTCGAGAGATCGGCGCCGGTGAAGCCGGGCGTCTGCGCGGCGAGGTTGTCGAGGTCGATCGTCTTGGCGAGCGGCTTGCCGCGCGTGTGAACCTCGAGGATCTTCACGCGGCCCTTGCGGTCCGGACGGTCGACCACGATCTGGCGGTCGAAGCGGCCGGGACGGAGCAGCGCGGGGTCGAGGATGTCCGGGCGGTTGGTGGCCGCGATGAGGATGATGTTGTCCTTCATCTCGAAGCCGTCCATCTCGACGAGCAGCTGATTCAGCGTCTGCTCGCGCTCGTCGTGACCGCCGCCGAGACCCGCGCCACGGTGGCGGCCGACGGCGTCGATCTCGTCCATGAAGATGATGCAGGGGGAGTTCTGCTTGGCCTGCTCGAACAGGTCGCGCACGCGCGAGGCGCCCACGCCCACGAACATTTCGACGAAGTCAGAGCCGGAGATCGAGAAGAACGGCACGCCGGCCTCGCCCGCCACAGCGCGCGCGAGCAGCGTCTTGCCTGTGCCCGGCGGCCCGTACAGCAGCACTCCCTTGGGAATGCGCGCACCGAGCGCCTGGAATTTCTTCGGATTTTCCAGGAACTCCTTGATCTCCTGGAGCTCCTCCACGGCTTCGTCCACGCCCGCGACGTCGCGGAACGTGATCTTCGGCGAGTCCACCGACATTCGCTTCGCCCGCGATTTGCCGAAGGACATCACCTTCGATCCGCCGCCCTGCATCTGGTTGATGATGAACAGCCAGAAGAGCAGGAAGATCACGAACGGTAAGACGTACGTGAGCACCGACAACCAGCCCGATCCGCCCTTCCCCTTCACGTCGATCGGGACGTTGTGGTTGCGCAGATCGTTGATCAGGTTCTGCTCGGTGTTGTCCGGATAGGCGGTGGTGTACTTCTTGTTGTCCGGCTGGGCGTTGTCCGTCGGGGTGACATCGATCGTGTTGTCCTTCGTGTTGATCGTGACGGACTTGACCTGACCCTGTTCGATCTGGGTGAGGAAGCCGGAGTAGTTCGGAGAGTGAGTGTGCGCGCCCGGGCTGATCAGCTTCTGGGCGAAGAACGCCAGCACCACCACGATGAGGATGGGAAAGGCGGCGCTTTTGAAGAAACGACTCAAGGTCTCCGGTGTTTAGTCGGCACGCAGTCCCACGCCATTAGGGACGGAGGGCAAGCGTAGCAGGGGAGATTTGGCTTTCCTGCTGGTGTAAACACCCATGCTGCCCCCTCCCTTCGCTGTTCGAACCTACGGGTTCGAGGCTACCCCGGATCAGCCAGGACAGCCACATACGGGAGGTTCCGGTAACGCTCCGCATGGTCGAGCCCGTAGCCGATGGCGAACCGGTTCGGAATCTCGAAGCCCACGTAGCGAATGGGCAGATCCACCTTGCGGCGGTCGGGCTTCGTGAGCAGGGCGCACACCTCGAGCGACTTCGGGTTGCGGGCGTTCAGCGTCCGCAGCAGGTAGGAGAGGGTTAGACCGGAGTCCACGATGTCCTCCACGATCAGCACCTCGCGGCCCTCGATCGGGATGTCGAGGTCCTTGAGGATGCGGACGACGCCCGAGGAGTCGGTGGACGAGCCGTATGAGGCGACGGCCATGAAGTCCACCTCGCACGGCCCGTCGATGTGCCGCATCAGGTCGGAGAGGAAGAACACGGCGCCCTTGAGCACGCCGACGAGCAGCAGGTCGCGGCCTTCGTAGTCGGCGGAGATCTGCTTCCCGAGCTCCTCCACGCGTGCAGACAGGTCGTCGGCCGGCACGAGGATCTCTCCGATCGATGGGTCGTTCACGGGAGGGGCAGCGTACTGGTCGGGCTTGCGGAACCGCTCACCTGAGAGGCCTGAACCATGGGGATGCCGCACCGCTTACCCGTTCTGTGCGCGCTACCGAGTTAGACAAAAAGATTGACCCACCGTCAACAAAATTGACCGGGGGTCAAATCCGTTGACAACGAAGTTGACGAGCACACAACTTTTGTTGCCCGGCGGACAAATTCGTTGCCTAAGTCGGTAGGGCCCGGCGGGAGTGGTGCGGCCGGGCGGACGCGGCGCTTCAGACCTGGCGCGCGGACAAACTCACGGGGTCCTTCTCGTCCGCACCGGCCTTGAAGGATTCGCCGACGGCCACGCCCGCCACCCACACGATCTCGCCCTGCGCAGTGGTCACCACCGGGAGCGAACGCCGCAGGGCGCGGGGCACCTTCCTGTCCGTGAACAGGTCCTGAAGAGTCTTCGTGCCGCCGAGGCCGGCCGGGCGCATGCGGTCGCCTTCGTTCCAGGCGCGGATCGTCAGCGAGTCGCCGAGCGCGGCCGCTGCCAGCAGGGCCTCCCCGCCCCCGCCCAGGGCGGCCGACACCTCCCAGTCGCCGAAGCGCGCCTTCCCCGGCACGAGCAGCTTTGCGGGCGGCGGGGGCTCGGCATCCGGATCGCGCGTGAAGCGCAGCGTTCCGTACTCGGCCACGGCGCGCAGACCGCTCCCGAGGTCGAGCGAAGCGGTGCCGCCGCGCTCCCCGAGTCGCAGCACCGCGTTCGCCTGGTCGCGCGACAGCGAGCACGCGCCGCCGGACGCCGATTCCGCAAGCCGGCGCAGGACGAGCCGCGCGAGGCCCGGAGGCAGCGCACGCAGCTCGGCCAGTGCCGGCGCCACGTCCCCGAGCCTTGTGAGCGCTTCGCTCACCGCAACCTCAAGCACGTCTGCCTCATCGCGAAGCAGGCGGCTCGTCTCGACGATCGTTCGCTCGGCGGCGGGGTTGAGCTGCCTCAGCACCGGGAGCACCTCTTCCCGCACGCGCGCGCGCGCGAAGCGCGGGTCTGTGTTCGACGTGTCCTCGACCCACGCGAGACCTCGCTCTTCGCAGTGCGCGCGTGTGTCCCCGCGCGTCGCCTCGAGCAGCGGCCGCACGAGCCGGCCACGGCGCGGCTCCATCCCCAGCAGGGCGCGGCGGCCGGGGGAAACCGCAAGGCGGTAGAGCACCGTTTCGGCCTGGTCGCTCGCGGTATGCGCGCTGGCGTAATCGGCGGCCGCATGGCGTTCGGCCAGCGCGTAGCGGCGGTCCCGCGCCTCGGCCTGGAGGTTGCCGGCTTCGGGCAGTCGCACCCGCTCCACGGTGAGGCCGACGCCCAGCGACTCGCACAGCTCACGGCAGTGCCGCTCGTCCGAATCCGCTTCCGCCCGCAGCCCGTAGTTCACGTGCAATGCACTCACGCGCGCCCCGAGCGTGACTGCGCAATCGAGGAGGCACACCGAGTCCGCGCCGCCGGAGAGCATCACGAGCAGGGGCTCGCCGGCCGCGATCAACCCGCTTTCAGATGCGGCGTCGAGAGCCCTCGTGGACACCCTCCAAAACTACTCGCGCGGGTAGGCGCGATAGAGCGTGCGCGGCTCGTCGAAGCCCTTGAGCTTCACGGTGCCAATGCCCTCGAAGGCGAGATGGTCGCGGTCCCCGACCACGGCGCGAACCGAGTCCGTGATCAACACCTCGCTGCCGCGCGCGCGGGCGACCACACGCGAGGTGAGGTTCACGTCGCGGCCGAAGTAGTCCCCGTCGCGGTAGATCACGGGCCCCTGGTGGATCCCGATGCGGGGAGCCGGGCGTTCGTCGAACAGCCGCTGGAACCCCACGGCCCAGTCCACCAGAGCGAGCACGTCCTGCCCCACGATCATCACCTCGTCGCCGATCGTCTTCACCACTCGAGCGTCGTCGGGCAGCGTCTCCGTCACCGATTCGATGAAGCGCTCGACGAAGGACAGCGCCTCCTCCTCGCCCTCCTCCTCGGTGAAGCGGGTGTAGCCGGCCAGGTCGCAGAAGGCGAGCGCCACGCGCACGCGCCCCAGCTCCGAGTCCTCGTCGCCGAGGTCGACCTCCATGTGGCCCACCACGTCCTGCTCCACGAAGTGCTGGAGGAAGCGGCGGTGGATGAAGTCCATGATCGGCGAGGCGAGCGGCAGGAGATCGCGCGCGAGATGCTCCATCTCCTCCGCCATCTCTATCCCGGGCACGCCCTCGCGCATTAGCGGCTCGTGCACGTAGATGTGGAAGAGCCGCGTCTCGGCGTCGGCGATCTGGGACATCGTCTGCCCGTATACGCGCGTGAGCTGGAGGAACGCCACGAGCGGGAAGCCCGCGTCGAGCACCGCCCCCACGTAGTGAAGCGCCTGCACGTCCTCGTCCGAGAAGTCCTCCGCCTCGCGCTGCGGCAGCCCGATGGTGGTCCAGATGCGCTGGATCAGCGCCGGCTCGAGTCCGGTCTGCTCCGACACCTCCTCCATCGAGTGGCGTCGTGCCGGCGACGGGAAGAGGTCCTCCACGAATCCGTAGGCGAGCCGCCCGTCCTCGGCGGCCTCGCGGATCGCCTCGAGGCTGTGCCCGCGGGCCCGCAGCCGCGCGACGATGCGCGCGTGGGCAGCGGCGATCGGGCTCCAGCGCGAATCGCCGTCGGCGTCCGGGATCACGCCGGCCCGCGCCCAGCGCTTCAGCGTGGCGGGCGTCACGCCTACCTGCTCTGCCACCTCGCTGAGAGTGAGCCGGTCGTCGCTCATCGACCTCTCAAGCTAACAACGGCGGGACCAGTGACGTGGTCCCGCCGTTACGCGGGAGGATCGTCCCGCGACGTCGGCCGGCGACGCCTTCGAGCGCCTCGCGGAGGGCAGCCTGTACCTCCCACTATCCGGCCTGCTGCCAAATTCAGCCCGGAGTTTCCTCTCGGCGGGACGCTTGGTCAATACCCCATAGCCGCTGACGAAACCCAAGTGCGAGGGACCGTCGGCCCCTACGGGCGATGCCGGGTACAGTCTTGCCCTCCAACGAGAGGGAGAGGACGTGAACTACTTCGTCACCGGCGCCACGGGATTCATCGGCAGGAACCTCGTGGAGCAGTTGCTGAAGCGAGATGGCCGGGTTTACGCCCTCGTGCGCGAGGGCTCGAAGGGTCGGCTCGACGCGCTCGCGCAGCGCCTCGACGCAGGCGATCGGCTCGTGCCCGTCCCCGGCGACCTCGGCAAGCAGGGCCTGGGGATCGACGACTTCAACGAGAAGATCGACCACTTCTTCCACCTCGCCGCGATCTACGACATCGAGAGCGACGAGGACACGCTGCGCCGGGCGAACGTCGACGGCACCCGCCACACGATCGAGTTCGCCAACTCGATCGACGTCGGCCGCTTCCACCACGTGAGCTCAATCGCCGTGGCCGGCAAGTTCAAGGGCCTCTTCCGCGAGGACATGTTCGACGAGGGGCAGAAGCTGCCGCACGCCTACCACGCGACCAAGTTCGAGTCCGAGAAGCTCGCGCGCGAGATGGTGAAGGCGCCGCTTCGGATCTACCGCCCGGGGATCGTGATCGGCAACTCGGAGACCGGCGAGATGGACAAGATCGACGGTCCCTACTACCTCTTCAAGCTGCTCCAGAAGCTGCGCCACGCCCTGCCTGAGTGGTTCCCCCTGGCCGGTCCCGAGGGCAAGGCGCTGAACATCGTGCCGGTGGACTTCGTCGCGCGCGCGATGGACCACATCGCGCACATGGACGAGGGCGACCTGTACGGCAACACGTTCCACCTGGTGGATCCCAAGCCGCTCACCGCGGGCCAGGCGCTGAACGAGTTCGCCAAGGCCGCGCACGCGCCGCGCTTCGCGATGCGGGTGGACGCGAACCTCACGAACATCGTGCCGCCGCAGGTGGCGAAGGGCCTGATGCAGGTGCCCACCGTGAAGAGCGTGCGCAACCAGATCCTGCACGACCTGGAGATCCCGCCGGAGGCGCTCGAGAACCGCGAGTTCGACGCGGAGTTCGACGCGCGCGACACCCAGCGGGCGCTCACGGGCACCGGCATCGCGGTGCCGCCGCTGTCGAGCTACGCGACCAAGGTCTGGGATTACTGGGAGCGCAACCTGGATCCGGACCTCTTCCGCGAGCGCAGCCTGTCGAGCGCCGTGAAGGACAAGGTGATCGTGGTGACCGGCGCCTCGAGCGGCATCGGCCGCGAGGTGGCGAAGAAGATCGGCGAGGCCGGCGGGACCGTCGTGCTCGTCGCGCGCACGCGCGAGAAGCTCGAGGAGCTGCGTGACGAGGTGGAGGAGGCGGGCGGCACGGCGCACGTGCATCCGGCGGACCTCTCCGACATGGATGACATCGACCGCGTGGCCGACGAGATCGTCGACCAGCATGGCGCGGTGGACGTGCTCGTGAACAACGCCGGCCGTTCGATCCGCCGCAGCGTGGAGGCGTCATACGACCGCTTCCACGACTACGAGCGCACGATGCAGCTCAACTACTTCGGCGCGGTGAAGATGATCCTCAAGCTGCTGCCGCACATGCGCGAGCAGAAGTCGGGTCACATCATCAACGTGTCGAGCATCGGCGTGCAGACGAACACGCCGCGCTTCTCGGCGTACGTCGCCTCGAAGGCGGCGCTCGACGCGTTCTCGCGCTGCATGGCCCCGGAGGTTGTGGGCGACGGCGTGAGCGTGACGACGGTGTACATGCCGCTCGTGCGCACGCCGATGATCGCGCCCACCTCCATCTACGACGCGTTCCCCACACTGTCGCCGGAAGAGGCGGCGCAGCTCATCACGGACGCGATCCTCGACAAGCCAAAGCGCGTGGCCACCCGCCTCGGCACCTTCGGCCAGATCCTCTACTCGATCTCGCCGAAGTCCGTGGACCAGATCATGAACGCGGCTTACAAGATCTTCCCGGACTCGAAGGCCGCCCGGAAGGACAAGGAGGGCGCGACCGAGGGCGACGGGAAGAAGGGTCAGGAGATGTCGACCGAGGCCGTGGCCATGGCATACCTCCTGCGCGGCGTGCACTTCTAGTTGCTGTCGGACGAGGTTCTGCGGTTCGTCCTCGGGGCGCTGCCGTCGCCGCCGGCGCGTGTGCTGGAGGTGGGCGCCGGCGAGGGCGAGCTGGCGGCCGCGCTGGTGGACGCGCGATATGACGTTCTCGCGATCGACCCGGCGGGCGAGCCGCCGGTGGCTGCGATCGCTCTGAACGACGTGGACGAGCCGGACGGCAGCTTCGACGCCGCGGTCGCGGTGGTGTCGCTGCATCACGTGGAGCCACTGGACAGCTCGCTCGCGAACCTCGCGCGGATGGTGCGGCCGGGCGGCGTGCTGGCGGTGGATGAGCTCGACGTCTGGGCGCTCGACGAGCGCGCGGTGAGGTGGTGGAGCGAGCGCCGTCGGGAGCGGGGGGAGCATGCTCCGGACGATCCGGCGGAGCTCATCGAGGAGATGCGCGGGCACATCCATCCCCTCGACCGGATCTACACGCTGCTGGAGGAGTGGTTCGAGCTGGGGCCGCCCGTGCGCGGCTCATACCTCCACCGCTGGCACCTCGACCTCGCGCTGCGAGCGCCCGAGGAGGCACTGATCGCGAGCGGCGAGCTGCCGCCGGTGGGCGTGCGCTTCACCGCGCGGCGGCGCTAGCCGATGCCGGCGCCGGCTGCGCTTCTCCGGGCCGGGCGTGCGGCAACGCGATAGCGGCTCCAAGCCCGATCAGGGCCAGCGCGGCCAGCGAAACCATCGCGAGGACGTAGGACCGGTTCCCGGACGCCAGATCCGAGATCAGGATCGTGCCGGCTATGGCCGTGCCGAGCGACGAGCCGAGGTTCGAGATGCTGCGCGAAAGCCCGGAGATCTCCCCCTGCCGCTCTTCGGAAAAGGCGGACTGAACGATGTTCACCGACGGCGTGAGCATGACACCGAGCCCGAGGCCGCAGACCAAAAGTCCCGGCACGAACGCCCAGACGCTTCCGGCCTCTCGCACAAGTGCGAGCAGCAGCCCGATGCCGGCGACGGTGAGGATGAAGCCCGCGATGATCAAAGTCCTCTGCTCGCGACGCTTGGCGAAACGTTCTGCGCCAAGCGACGACACAAGGACCCCCGCGGTGAGGGCCGTGAAGATCACACCGGTCTTGATCGCATTGAAATCGCGGACGGTCTGGAGGTAGACCGACGCGACGAACGTGATCCCCATCAGCAGGAGCCATTGGATGTTCTGGGTGATCAGCCCGAGATCGGACACGCGATTGCGGAAGAGGCTCAGGGAGAACAACGGCTCCTTTCCGGCCCGCTCCCGATGCCGGGTGTACGCGAAGAACGAGACGAGAAACGCCGCGCCCAGGGCCATGAGGACCGCCATCAGAGCGAGGTCGTTCTGGGCCTGCTGGATGCCGAACACCAGGAAGAACAAGCCGGCCCCCGACAGCACCGCGCCAAGCACGTCGAAAGGCCGGTCTGGATCGGGCTCGAGCGGATCCTTGATGCCGCGGCTCAGCACGATGATCGCCGCGATCACGGCGGCCTGAAAGACAAATGCCGCACGCCAGCTGATCGCCGTGGTGATGAGCCCGCCGATCAGGGGCCCGGTGGCGGCACCGATCCCCCCGAGTGCGCTGATCGCCCCGAAGGCCTTCGCGCGCAAGGTGAGATCGCTGAAGGCGAGCGTGGTGAGGATGTAGACCGGCGGAATCAGGAGCGCAGTGCCCACACCCTCGAACACGGAATTTCCCAGGATCAGCACCGGCAGCCCCGGCGACACCGCGCTCAACACGGCGCCGACTCCGTAGAGCAGGAGCCCGATGCGGAAGCAGCGCTTGCGCCCCCACTTGTCCGTGAGCTTGCTCCCGGGAATCATCAGGATCGCCATGATCAGCAGGAAGAGCGTGATCACGGTCTGAACGCCCTTGACCGTGGTGTTCAGGTCCCTGCTGATGTCGTTGATCATCACATTCATGTTCGAGCCGGCGAAGCTGCAGATGAACTGCGCCAGCGCCAAGGGCAGAAGGAACTTGCGAGGAGAGCCAACCCAGTCCGCGGCCGGAGGCTTCGGGAAGGGCGTTGACGTGGTGCTGGCCACGCGGCCATGCTCGCGCGTCTGCGTCCCGGCTACGTCACCCGACTCGGGTGACCCGACCCGGGTTAGAACAGCCCGACGGTCCGACCGTTCTCGTCGATGTCGACGTTGAGCGCTGCCGGCGTTCTGCCGAGCCCCGGCATCTGCTGGATGTCGCCCGCCAGCGGCACGAGCCAGCCCGCGCCCGTGTAGGCGCGGATATCTCGCACCGGCAGCGTGAAGTCCTGCGGCGCGCCGAGGAGCGAGGGGTCGGCTGACAGCGACAGATGGGTCTTCGCCATGCAGATCGGGAGCTTGTCGAGCCCCTCGTTCTTGAACTGGTCGATCTTGCGCTCGGCATCCATGTAGAAGACGACGTCACGGGCGCCGTACACCTCGGTCGCGATCTTTCGGATCTTCACCTCGATCGGGTCGTCGTCCTCGTAGGTGAGCTTGAAGTCGGGCTCCACCTCGCATGCGGCGGCCACAGCATCCGCGAGCGCGGCGGCGCCCTGGCCGCCGTTCGCGAAGCCGTCGTTCACCTCGGCCGCCACGGCGCCGCCCTCGAGCGCGAGAGCGCGCACCAGCTCCACCTCCTCGTCGGTGTCCTCCGGGCGACGGTTCACCGCCACGACGCACGGCAGGCCGAAGCCGCTCACGATCTGCAGGTGGCGGTGCAGGTTCCCGGCACCGATCGCGATGGCGGCGAGGCCGCGGGCCCGCTCGGCCTGCTGCGGAGTCTCCAGCCCGCCGTGGTGCTTGAGCGCGCGCACCGTGGCCACGAGCACGACGGCGCTCGGCTGGATGCCCGCCTTGCGGCAGACGATGTTGAACAGCTTCTCCATCCCCATGTCCGAGCCGAAGCCGGACTCGGTGACCACGTAGTCGCCCAGCTTGAGGCCGATCAGGTCCGCCACGAGCGAGGAGTTGCCGTGCGCGATGTTCGCGAACGGGCCGCAGTGCATCAGGCACGGCTGCCCCTCGAGCGTCTGGATCAGGTTGGGCTTGAGCGCGTCCTTGAGGAGAACGGTCATCGCGCCGGCGGCGCCGAGGTCCTCTGCGGTGACGGGCGTGCCGCCCTTGTAGGAGTGGGCGACGGTGATGTCTCCGAGCCGCGCGCGGAGGTCCTTCAGATCGCGTGACACGGCGAGGATCGCCATCACCTCGGACGCGGCCGTGATGTCGAAGCCGGTCTCGCGCGGGTAGCCGTTGGCGCGGCCGCCGAGGCCGATGGCGACGTCGCGCAGCGCGCGATCGTTCATGTCGAGCGCTCGGCGCCAGCCGATGCGCAGCGCGTCGATCGAGTGCGGGTTGCCGTGCAGGATCGAGGCGTCGAGGAGCGCGGCGAGGAGGTTGTTGGCGGCGCCGACGGCGTGGATGTCGCCGGTGAAGTGCAGGTTGAGGTCCTCCATCGGCACGACCTGGGCGAGCCCGCCACCCGCCGCGCCGCCCTTGATGCCGAACACCGGTCCGAGCGAGGGCTCGCGCAGGCACAGCAGCGGGTCCTTGTCTATCGCCCCGAGACCCTGGGTGAGCGACACCGCCGTGGTGGTCTTGCCCTCCCCGGCGCGCGTGGGAGTGACGCCCGACACGCAGATGAGCTTGCCGTCGGGCGCGTCCTTCAGGCGTTCCAGCATGCCGAGCGACACCTTCGCCTTGTGCCGCCCGTAGAGCTCGTACTCCTCCGGCAACAGGCCCGAGCGCTCGGCGATCGACTCGATCGGCTTGAGCTCGGCTTCCTGCGCGATCTCGAGGCTCGTCTTCATGCTGCGCCCGCTACTCCACCAGGTGCGGGTACTCCTCTTCGAGCATCGCGCGGTAGCGCGCGTACACGGGCTTCGTGATCGGAATGAGCGCCAGCGCCTTCTTCACGTTGCCGGACGTCTTGATGCGGCGCCGGGCGATCGCCATCGCGATGTTCTCCTTTCCCTGGAAGTAGCGGTTGGCGACGTTTGAGTCCATCACCATTCCCACCTCCGGGTCCCACGCCACGTCGTCGGACCACTCCCAGCGCAGGCAGTCCTCGCCGCGGTCCTCGGCGTAGGTGATGTTCACCACCATGTCCACGTCCGGGAACTCGAAGCGCTGCGGAGTCTCGGCATCGCGCAGCTTCGGTCCCATGTCGGGATCGCGACTCATGATCGTGAACACACGATCGATGACCTCACGGAACTCCTGAGGCGACTTGAACTCGCTCACGGCGCCAACCGTAACGGGTGAGCGATGCGGCTACAAGAATGCGGAGCCGCGCTCCACGAGGTTCTCGTAGACCTTGTTCTGAATCGCCGCGCGCACCTGCTCCGAGAGCTCGAACACGAACGAGCGGTCCTCGGCCGCCTCCGGCCCGAAGCGCGCGGTGTCGATCGGCTCGCCGAACTCGATGCGCCACCTGGACGGGAGCGGGATCGTTCCAAGCGGTCCGAGCAGCGGGAACGTCGGCGTGAGCGGGAAGTAGGGCGCCCCGATCAGCCGCGCGAGCCACGGCGCGTCGCCCACCTTCGGGTAGATCTCCTCGCTGCCCACAACGGCCACCGGCACGATCGGCGAGCCGGTGCGCAGCGCAAGCTCCACGAAGCCGCCGCGGCCGAAGCGCTGCAGGCGGTAGCGCTCCTTGAACGGCTTGCCCGCCCCCTTCGCGCCCTCGGGGAACACGGCCACGAGCTCGTCCTGCTCGAGCAGCCGCAGCGCGTTGTACGGCGAGGCCACCACGCCGCCCACCTTCCGCATGGCAACCGACACGTAGGGCAGCTGGAACGCCCAGTCGAGCACGAGGAAGCGCGGGTAGCGCGGCAGCGGGTGCTCGCGCAGCAGCCCAACGGAGATCATCGTGGCGTCCCACGGCAGGGTGCCCGCGTGGTTCGACACGAGCAGCGCCCTGCCGTGCGAGGGGACGTTGCGCGCGCCGATCGTCTCCACCCGCCACCAGCGGTCGTAGAGGAACTCGAGGAACGGCAGCAGCGCGTCGGCGAACTCCTCGTCGAACCCCCACTCGTCCTCCTCGTAGTCGCCCGCCAGCCGGCTGAGCAGGCGGTCGAGTGCCATCCGCAGGTCGCGCGGCAGCGCCGAGCCCGCCTCGGCGAGCGCGAGGGGAAGCTCGCTCCCGGACTCGAGCGCGGAGCGCATACGGCGCAGGAAGGAAATCGCCGGGCCGATCGGGAACGCGCCCGGGAACGCGCCGGTGTGCACCGCGCGAGGGTCGCGCGGGTCGCGCGGCGGGGCCTGGCCGTTGCCCGTCCCGGTACCGGCCTCGCTGCGCACGTGCGTGCTCATGACGCCAGCGCCTCCCGCAGCACCGGCACGAGGCGCCGCCCACGTTGGGTGCGCACGTAGTCCTCCACCGCCCCGACGGTGGAGTAGCGCGGCGTGTACCCCACCTCATCCACCAACCGCGAGATGTCGATCGCGCGCCCGTACCTGAGCAGCCGCTGGAAGTCGGGCGATATGGGATGCATGCCAAGCCGCCTGCCCACGTCCGTCACGCCCGGGAACAGCGGCGACAGCAGCGGCAACGTGGGCTTGCCGGCCATGCGCACCATCCGCGTGAGCCCGATCGTGCCCGGCGCCGCCACGTTCACCGGACCGCGAACGGGGTTCTTGATCGCCGCCACCAGGGCGTCGATCGCGTCGACCTCGTGCACGAACTGAAGGCGCGGGTCGAAGCCGAGGTAGGTGGGCACGATCGGCTGCGAGAGGTAGCGAGTGATCTGGGAGTCGAGCGACGGCCCGACCGACGGCTGGTAGCGGAGCATCGTGCAGACCACACGCGGGTGCCGGCGCGAGAACGTGTCGAAGTAGTTCTCGATCTCGGCGACGTCACGCTGGAAGCGCGTGCGCAGCGGATAGCGCCGTGCCATCTCCTCGGTGAAGAACTGAGGGGCGGCGGGCTCGGAGCCGTACACACCGGCCGACCCGCGGACCACGATCGCCCGCAGCGTCGTGGCCTTCTCGCAGGCGGCCAGCAGCTGGAGAGAGCCGATCACGTTGATGTCATGCGCCGCCCGCCCGGACATGCCGGGGCCCGGCCGGCGGATGATCTTGTTGTGGACGATCGTGTCCACCTCCGCCTGCGGGATCAACTTGGCGATCACCGGATTGCGGATGTCCGCCTCGATGAAGTCCATGCGCTCGAGCCGTGCCCGGGGCGGGCGCTCGTCCAGCCCCGCGAGGTAGTCGATGTCGGGGTCGGTCTCGAGCCGGCGCGCGATCTCGGTGCCGAGGAAGCTCCCCACCCCCGTGATCAGGACACGGCGCGGGGACATGTCAGGCCTTCGGCTTGCGCGACCGGGACGAGCGCGTGGACGACGACCGCGTGGACGACGAGCGCTTGGCGGGCAGGCGCTTCTCGATCGCTTCGAGGCGGCGCGAGATCGCCCGCAGCTCGGAGCGGATCTCCTTGAGATCGTCGTTCGTCACAGGCCGGCGCTCCTCGAAAGCCTCCGCGATGCGCTCGCGCAGCGACTCGGCGCCCGCCCCGGCGCCACGCACGATCTCGTCCACGGCCTCCTGCGCCCGCTCGCGCGTGAGCTGGGCTGAACCCACGGTCGCCTGAACCGTCCGCTCCACGGCATCGCGCACCGCATCGGGCACCTGCTGGCTGGGGCGCCTGGCCATCCGGCCCGCAGTCTCGCATATCGTCCGCCGCGTGCCTGACACCAGGCCGATCCATCTCAAGCCGGCCACGGAGCTGGCAGAGCGCGTGCTGCTCCCCGGCGACCCGCACCGGGCGCTCGCGGTCGCCCAGGCGCTGCTCGACCAGCCGAAGATGTTCAACCACCACCGCGGGCTGTGGGGGTACACCGGCGCCGCTCGTGACGGCGAGCTGCTCACGGTGCAGGCCACCGGCATGGGCGGGCCCAGCGCGGCGATCGTGATCCACGAGCTGGCGGAGCTCGGCGCGCGGACGTTCATCCGGATCGGCACCTGCGGCGCGCTGGTGGAGAACGGCCTCGAGATCGGCGACGTGGTGGCGGTGGAGCGCGCGCTGGCCGCGGACGGTGCGAGCGCCGCGCTCGGCGCGAGCGACGAGGTGGAGCCCGACCGCGAGCTCACCGACGCCCTGCGCGAGACCTGCGGCGGGCGGGCCGTGACCGCCGTGTCGAGCGACCTCTTCTACGACGCGCGCGAGGAACCCGTGCGGGAGTGGCTCGAGCGGGGGGCCCATGTGGTGGAGATGGAGGCGGCGACGCTCTTTCAGTTCGCGCGCGTCCGGGGGGTCCGCGCGGGATGCCTGCTCGGCGTGAGCGACGTCGTGGGCACGGGCCGCCGGCGCATCGGGCAGGAGCAGCTCGCGGAGCTGGGCGTCCGGCTCGGCGAGGTGGGGTTCGAGGCGCTCGAGCGGGCCGGCTCTACGGCTCGCTGACCGTCAGGCGCTCCTGCGCCCGCGGCACCGGCTCGGCGGTGGGCGTGACCGCTTCGCGCAGCGCCACGAGGTCGCGGGCGATCTCGTCGAGCTTGCGCTCCATCGATTCGCTGCGGGTGGCGCCCTCCATGCGGGCGTCCAGGTTGCCGAAGCGCTCCTCGAGGCGGTCGAGCAGATCCTCGATGGCCTCGAGCCGCTGCGACACAGAACGGAGCCTGCGAGTGACGCGCTCCACGTCAGCCGCGGACGGAATGCCGAGAGCACCCATCGCCGCCTCCTGCGCGTGCGCGGCCTTCTCGCGAGCCTCGAAAGCGCGTTGAAGGGCGCCCGCGACCATCTGGTTGCCAAGCAGCTCCTCGGCGAGCTTGCCAAGGGCCTCCTCGCTCTGGCGGGAAAGGCGGTCGCGCAGGCCTTCGGGCTCTTCTGCCATGCAGGGCAGAGTAGCGGAGTTGCAGAGCGGCCGGGCCGGGGTCTCACGCGGCAGCGATTCCGGGCCAACTCTCACCCTCCAGTTGAGCCTTATGCGACGATAAGAGGGTTGCGATTTGGGTACAAGGTGTCCAGGTACCGTGGTGGGGGAGCTTGCAGGGAGTGAAGGATCATCGCGTCTTGGCCGATAGGGGCTGAGGACCCTTCGGCATGCCTCGAGTCTCTTTTCGCATAGGAGCTAGGGACGGTTCCCAGTTGCAGAGCAGGATGACACCGGTTAGCTTTCAGTCGGCGCCAGGCGCATCTGGTAGCTTGCGCGCGGATATCAGCGGCTCCGCTTCGGGGCTTGCGGGGATGCTCCGAAGGGGCTTGGGAGGAGACAAAGAGCAAGGATGAGGAAGCGCCTCCTCTATATCGTGCTTGCCGCGACGCTGCTGGCTGCTGTTGCCACCGGCGTCAGCGTGCCCGCCTCCGCGTCCGAGACCGGAGCCACCGGCGTCACGATCCCATCCGTCACGGTGCCCGGCACGACGGTCACCAGTCCGACGGTGAGCGTCCCCACCGTCACGCTTCCGGGTACGACCACCCCCACCGTGCCGACGGTCCCGGGCACGGGACCGACCGGCCCGACCGGGTCCACGGGTGGAGGCGGCGGAACCACGAACACGCCCACCCCCACCGGCACCCAGCCGTCCGGCACGCCGGCGCCGAGCGGGACGGGCGGCAAGCAGCAGAGCTCGAGCAAGAGCAAGACCCCAACCCTCAAGGTCCACCTGAGCCCTCAGAAGAAGAAGCACCATCGCGCCAAGAACAACGGCGCGGGTAACGGTTCGCTCTACCAGTCGAACGGCGCGCCCTCTCCCACGAACCCCACGTTCACCGACGCGCTGCCGCCGCCGCTCGAGGTCACCTCGGTCCCCAACTTCGTCATCAGCCAGTTCCACGTCCCGCCGTTCCTGCTGCCCATCTACCAGGCCGCCGGCATCCAGTACGGGATCCGTTGGGAGGTCCTCGCGGCGATCAACGAGATCGAGACCGACTACGGGCGCAACCTGAACGTCTCCTCCGCGGGCGCCGTGGGCTGGATGCAGTTCCTGCCCTCCACGTGGAAGACCTGGGGAGTGGACGGCAACCACGACGGCCGCAAGGATCCGTACAACCCGGTGGACGCGATCTTCGCCGCCGCGCGCTACCTGAAGGCCGCCGGCGGAGACCAGAACATCAACCGCGCGATCTTCGCGTACAACCATGCCGGCTGGTACGTGCAGTCCGTGATGCTGCGCGCGCGCCTGATCGCGGGTGTGCCGCCGGACGTGATCGGCTCGCTCAGCGGGCTGACCGAGGGCCGCTTCCCCGTTTACGCGCACGCGCGTTACGCGGACGACATCCAGATCGCGAAGGCCGGCAAGAAGGTCAAGGTGGGTCGCAACGCCGCGCAGCTGGTTCAGTCGAGCGCGCAGCGGAAGGGCATCAACATCTTCGCGAGCAAGGGCTCGCCGGTGATCGCCGTGCAGGACGGCGTGATCAAGAACATGGGTGTGTCGAAGACGCTCGGCCGCTTCATCACCCTCCAGGACGCGTACGGCAACCAGTACACGTACTCGCAGCTCGGCTCGCTCGCGCACGTGTATCCGGTGCCGAAGAACACGCTCACCCCGAGCAAGACCACCGTGACTCCCATCGCGGCGAACGCTCCGGCACCCGCCGGCACCGGGCAGGTCAGCCTCACGCCCGCCACGCCGGCTCCCCCGGCGGTGCCCTCGCCGTCGAGCCTGCCCAAGCCCACGGCGCCCGCCACCGCGGGGCTCCAGAAGCCCAGCTCGAGCTCGTCGGCCAGCAACCCGCCGAGCACGCCGGTGAAGAAGGTCACCAAGACGAAGAAGGTCGTGCCGGCCCACACGCAGGCGCCGCCGAGCGGCCTCACCAAGGAGCGCCTGTTCGCTCACCCCAACCGACCCAACGCGCGCACCGCCGGCGGCCTCGACCAGATCTTCAACTCCCAGTCCGCCGCCGCCGGGTTCTCGACCTTCCAGAACTACTTCTCCCACGCGCTTGGGCTGAACGCGAAGAACTCGAAGCTCCGCCGCCTGCATCGCGGCTCCCACGTGGTGGGCGGGACGATCCTCGGCCGCATTGGACAGACGGATGCGAGCCAGGCGCCGCACCTGTTCTTCCAGATCCGCCCCACCGGCAAGGGCGCACCCCTGATCGACCCGAAGCCGATCCTCGACGGCTGGAAGCTGCTCGAGGCCACCGCGATCTACCGCGCCTCCGGCAAGAACGCGCTCTACTCGAAGACGGGCAGCGACTTCTCGATCGGCCAGGTCATGCTGCTGCCGAAGGACCAGCTGCAGCACCTGGTGCTGAGCGACCCGCGCGTGAACATCTACCCCTGCGGCCGCCAGGACATCCAGACCGGCCAGATCGACCGCCGCGTGCTCGCCACGCTCGAGTACCTGGCGGACTCCGGGCTGAATCCGACGGTGTCGGCACTGAAGTGCGGCCACAGCTTCTACACCACATCCGGCAACGTCTCCGAGCACTCGTCGGGCAACGCCGTGGACATCGCCGCCATCAACAACATCCCGATGGCCGGGCATGAGCAGCCGGGCAGCATCACGGAGATAGCCGTCAGGCGCCTGATGCAGCTCCAGGGCACGATGATGCCGCACCAGATCATCTCGCTGCTCGATCTCGGGGCGAACACGCTCGCGCTGCCGGACCACTGGAACCACATCCACGTGGGCTTCCGTCCGCTCTTCGGTAACAACGCGAAGGCCGGCCGCGAGGCGATGATGGTCCTCAAGCCGGGGCAGTGGAACGACCTCGTCGACAGGCTGCGGCAGATCGACAACCCGGTGGTGCCCACGAGCCCGTCGAAGTTCGCGATCCCGGACAAGAACCACGGCAAGCCGGTCGTCGTGGGCACCGGCGACTAGCCCACCACGGCCGAGTTCGCCTTCGTCCAGTTCGAGTTCGGCTTCATGCTGGGGCCGCCGGACGGGCGCTACGTGAGCCGCGAGGCGGGCGCGGACGACGCGTCGCACGTGATCGTGCTGCGCACGCAGGGCGCGCCCACCCGGGGGATGCTCCGCGGGCGCGCGCCGCGCAGGCGCGAGGAGGGAGAGGTGGAGCCGGTACCCACCGTGCGGGTGACGGTGGTGCGTGCCGCGCCCTTCGGGTCAGCGGACGAGGCGGCTGCCTGGCTCCGCGAGCTGCGCTCCGACAAGGAGGCGCTCGAGGCCGAGGCGGCGGGCGCGGCGGCCGTGCTCAACCGCTTCCTGCGCGCGCACCGCGCCGCGGCCGCCGACCCCTGGGGGCGCGACGTGTCGGCCGAGCACGCCCTCGTGGTGCGTGTGGGCTACGGCGACGGCGACCGGGTGGCCGACGGCCGCTACGCCGCCGCGTACGAGCTGCCGCGCGCGCGGCGCTCGTCCCGCAAGCGCGAGGACCTCGCCCCCGCCGAGCGCCTGGCGGCCATCATCGGCGGCCGCGACCAGCAGCTCGCGTGCGAGGAGCTGGTTCTGCGCGCTCGCGCGGACCTCGACGCCGGGCGGCCGCGCGAGGCTGCGCTGCAGGCGAGGATCGCGCTCGAGGCCGTACTCGCCGAAATCGAGGAGCCGATCGATGCGGACCGCGCCGCCATTGGCGAGGCGGCAAACGAGGCGCTCAGGGCCGATCCGGCGCCGGAGCGTCAGCAGGCCGTGAGGGACGCGGTGGAGGAAATGGAGCGCGTACTGCGGCGAAGGCGGCTGCGCCAGGTTTGACCGGCGCCTCCCCGGGCGCCGCGGAGTCGGCTTACACTCGCCCTGGTTACCGGCTCGCGCCACGCGCCCTGAGGGGGGCGCGCATCTCGCCTAGGGGGAACGACCTTGAGGATCTCCGCTGTCTCCGCCGCGCTCGCCTGCTCTCTGCTTCTCGTGCTGGCGTCCGCCGCCTCCGCGCGGCCGAGCTACCCGCGCGGCCACCACCGCGACGTCTGCGGCCTGGTGGGCTCCGGCTCCGCCCGCTGCCACGCCGAAATCGTCACGGACGCCGCCGGGAACGCCGTCACCAACGTCACGCCCGCCGGCTACTTCCCGTCAGACCTGCGCAGCGCCTACGCGATTCCCGCGTCGAGCGGCGCCCCCGGTACCGGTCCCACGATCGCGATCGTGGACGCGTACGACGACCCGAGCGCGGAATCGGACCTGGGCACCTATCGCTCGCAATTCGGCCTTGGCGCCTGCACCACGGCGAACGGCTGCTTCCGCAAGGTCAGCCAGAGCGGGACCACGCGCTACCCGCGGAGCAACGGTGGTTGGGCGCAGGAGATCTCGCTCGACCTCGACATGGCGTCCGCCCTCTGCTCGAGCTGCAAGATCATGCTCGTGGAGGCGTCGAGCAACAGCTTCGGCAACCTGCTCGCGGCCGAGGACTACGCCACCTCGCACGCGGCGGTGGTGAGCAACAGCTGGGGCGGCGGGGAGTTCTCGTCCGAGACCGCGTCGACCTACGACGGCCACTTCAACCGCCCCGGCGTGCCGATCACCGTGAGCTCGGGCGACGCCGGCTACGGCGTGGAGTTCCCGGCCGCCTCGCGGTACGTGACAGCCGTGGGCGGCACGCACCTGACGCGCGCCACGAGCACTCGCGGCTGGGCGGAGACGGCTTGGTCGGGAGCCGGAAGCGGCTGCTCGGCATACGAGGCGAAGCCCTCCTGGCAGACGGACAAGGGCTGCTCGAAGCGCACTGTGGCCGACGTGTCGGCCGTGGCGGACCCCAACACCGGAGTAGCGGTGTACGACAGCTATTCGTACCAGGGCGCCAGCGGCTGGCTCGTATTCGGCGGCACGAGCGTGGCCGCGCCGATCGTGGCGAGCGTGTACGCCGACGCGGGTAACGCCGGCGCCACGCTCTACGGCTCGTACCCCTACTCGCACGGAGGCTCGCTGAACGACGTGACCGCCGGCAGCAACGGCTCCTGTGGCGGTAGCTACCTGTGCACGTCCGGCAGCGGGTTCGACGGGCCTACCGGGCTTGGGACTCCGAATGGTCTCGGGGCGTTCTGAGCGCCCCGAGATCGCTCTCGTTCCCTGACAGAACCTCGCGGAACCCCTGCCGCCAGCTCGGGTAGCGGGGCGCCCACCCCAGCTCCTGCCGAGCCTTCGCGTTAGAGGAGCCTCGCGTCTCGGTCATCATGGCCACCACGAGCTCGCCGGCGAGCAGCCGCCCGAGCCACACCGGCACGTGCCGCGGTGGCGGCGCGCCGGCCGCATCCGCGAGCACCGGCAGCCACTCGCGCACGGGAGCGGGATCGTCGTCGACGATGTTGTAGATGCCGGGCGCACCGCGCTCCACCGCCACCAGCGTCGCAGCGGCGGCATCGTCGATGTGCACGAAGGACCACACTCCGGTGCCCTCGCCCACGATCGGGAAGCGCCTCTTTCGCACCGCCTGGGTATGCGCCCCCTCGGGCGCCAGGGACGTGCCGGGCCCGTAGAAGCCGCCGTAGCGCAGCACCACGCCCTCGATGTCGGTGGCGCCCGCCACCACGGACTCCAGGTGGTGGATGGCGGCGATGCTCTTTTCGGTGTGCGGCACCGGGTTGGGGTCGAGCGGGTCGTCCTCCGTCTTCACCATCCTGCCCTTCCGCTCGTTCGGCCAGCCCGAGTAGCTCTGCGCCACAAAACGCCGCGCACCCGACGCGCGCGCTGCCTCGAGCAGGTTGTCCGTGCCCACGGTGCGCAGCCGGTTGGTGAGCGCGAACACCTTGTCCATGTTGCGGAAGTTCTCGTTCATCGCGGCGAGGGCAGTGGCCTGATGGACCACCACCTCGGGCTCCACGCGCATCAACGCCTGCATCACAGCGTCGCGATCGAGAACATCGAGGACGACCGCTTCCGCGCCCGCCTCGCGCAGCGCGGCGAGCTTGCGTTCGCTCGTCGTGCCGGCCACCACCTCGTGGCCGCTCGACACGAGCATCGGGACGAGGCGCCTGCCGATCGCTCCGCTTGCGCCCGCCAGAAAGATCTTCATAGCTGCCTCCTGGTTCGCTTGTTCGGCCTCTCAGACGACGCAGCGAGACGGCGTGTGACACGCGGCTGTCACAAACGGCGGCCCGTTACCGTCATAGGGGCCATGACCGACGTGTACGAAGACCTACGCCCGCTCATGTTCTCGATCGCGTACCGGATGCTCGGCAGCGCGAGCGAGGCTGAGGACATCGTGCAGGACGCGTTCCTGCGCTTCCACCAAGCCGAGAAGGAGCAGGAGATCGAGAATCCGAAGGCCTATCTCGCGCAGATCACAACGCGCCTCAGCATCGACCATTTGCGCTCGGCGCGGGTGCGGCGTGAGAGCTACGTCGGGCCCTGGCTGCCCGAGCCGCTCCTCACCGACGAGGCTCCGGATGCCTCGCAGCATGCCGAGATGGCGGACTCGATGTCGATGGCGTTCCTCGTCCTGCTCGAGAGCCTCTCCCCGGTTGAGCGGGCGGTGTTCCTGCTGCGCGAGATCTTCGACTACCCGTACGACGAGATCGCCGACGCGATCGGCAAGAGCGAGGACAACGCGCGGCAGCTTGCGGTGCGCGCTCGCCGCCATGTCGAGGAGCGCCGGCCGCGCTTCGAGGCCGACAAGAGGGCGCGGGACGAGCTTGCCGGACGCTTCTTCGCGGCGGCGCAGGAGGGCGACACCGAGGGGCTCGTGAAGCTCCTCGCCAAGGACGTGGTGCTCTACGGCGACGGTGGCGGCAAGGGTCCGGCGATCACCAAGCCGATGTACGGGGCCGAGAAGGTGGCGCGCTTCATGGCCACCCTGATGCGGCGGGCGCAGCAGCTGGAGATCACCATCGAGCCGGTGGAGGTCAACGGCGAAGCAGGCGCCATCACGCGGGACAAGGAGGGGCGCGTGGCGAGCGTGCTGTCGATGCAGATCGCCGACGGCCAGATCATTTCCCTGCGCTCCGTGGTGAATCCGGACAAGCTCGGTCACCTCGGCGAGGTGGCCGACCTGGGCGCGCTGCTCAAGGGCGGGCGCGTGTCGCGCTAGCCGAGCGCGGCCAGTACGGCGTCGAGCTCCTCCACAACGTCACCAGCGAGCTTCACGTCCGCGTCCCGGTCGTAGGGCGTGCGACCCTGGGTGATCAGAACGAGGCGGCCGCCGTTGTCCCGCGTCACCCCCGGCAGCGACGCCACCGGGTAGACCTCGAGCGATGAGCCCACCGCCAGCATCAGGTCGGCCTCGCTCGCGAGCGCGAACGCCTGCGACATCGCCTCCTCGGGCAGCAGCTCGCCGAACAGCACCACGTCCGGCTTGAGCGGCGTGAGGCACGCCTCGCACTCCGGCGTGCGCGCGCCGGCGCGGAGCTTCTCCAGCACCTCGTCGAGGCTCGCCTTCGCGCCGCACTCGAGGCACACGCTCCACTCGATCGAGCCGTGCACCTCGATCACGTTCTCCGAGCCCGCCTTGCGGTGCAGGCGGTCGATGTTCTGCGTGATCACGCCCCTGATCAGCCCGCGCGACTCGAGCTCCGCGATCGCCTCGTGCGCGCGGTTTGGCTCCTTGTCGTCGAGCGTCGCGAAGCGGTCGCCGTAGAAGTGCCAGAAGCGGTCCGGCTCGCGGCGGAAGACGCTGATGTGCGCGACCTCCATCGGGTCGACCTTCTCCCACAGCCCCTTTCCGGGGGTGCGGAAGTCGGGGATGCCGGAGGGAACGGACACCCCGGCGCCCGTGAGCACCACGGCCTTCGAGGATCGCTCGAGGAGCTCGGCAACGCGAGCCGCGCGTTCTGAGGTTGCCTGCGTCACTTGCCCTGGAACCTGGGAGTTCGCTTGCCTAGGAAGGCGCCTATGCCCTCCTTCGCGTCCTCGGAGCCGAACACCTCGCCGAACCCCTCGGCCTCGTGCTTCAGTCCCTTCTTGAGCTTGCCATGGTGCGACACGCGCTTGATCTTCTCGATCGCGAGCGGTGCCTGCTGCGCCAGCTTGCGCGCCCAGGCCAGCGAGGTGTCGAACAGCTCGTGGTCCGGCACCACCTGGTTCACGAGCCCCCACTCGCGGGCCTCGTATGCGCCGATGGGCGTGCCGGTGAGGTTCATCTCGAGCGCCTTACCCTCCCCCACAAGGCGGGGCAGCCGCTGAGTGCCGCCGAAGCCGGGGATGATCCCGAGGTTGATCTCCGGCTGTCCGAAGGTTGCGGACTCAGCGGCGATGCGGAAGTCGCACGCCATCGCCAGCTCGCAGCCGCCGCCGAACGCCAGCGAGTTCACCGACGCGATCGTGACCGTCCGCGAGGCCTCCATCGAGCGCATCAAGCCGTGCGCTGACTCGAGCAGCTCCGCCCCCTCCTTGTCCGGCTTCATCTTCGTGAACTCCTTGATGTCCGCGCCGGCGGAGAACGTGAACGGGTTGGACGAGGCGAGCACGAGCACGCGCGCCTCGCCGTCCACCTGCTCCCACACCTCGCCGAGCTCGCGCAGGAGCTGCGGCGACAGCGGGTTGGCAGGCGGGCGGTTGAGCCACGCGATGGCGATGCTCTCCTCGCGCGTCTCGAGGAGCACCGTCTCGCGCTGCTCTCCCTCGTCCGGCCGCGGGTACGGGAAGAAGCCCTGGCCCGTCTTCTTGCCGAGGCGGCCCTGCGCAACCAGGCGGCGGAGCACGAGCGGCGGCTCGAACCACTCGCCCCACTCCCGCGCGGCACGCTCGAGCGCCTCGAGCATCGTGTCGAGCCCCGCCTCGTCCGCCCGCGCGAACGGGCCGGGCAGGATCCCGGCGCCGGCCATCATGCCGATGTCGATGTCCTTGATCCCGGCCACGCCCTCCTCGAGCACGAGGCACGACTCCACGAGCGCCTTCAGCGAGTAGCGCTCAACCAGCGTGGCCGTCTGCGACTCAGCCGTGCTCATAGAACCCCTTCCCGGTCTTCTGCCCGAGGTTGCCGGCTTCCACCAGCTCCTTCATCTGCTTGTGCACGAAGAAGCGCTCGCCATAGCTCTCGTGCAGGTGCTCGGCCACGTGCAGGACGGTGTCGAGGCCGAGCAGGTCGGTGAGGTAGAAGGGGCCCATGGGGGCGGCCTTCGACTCCTGCACCACGCGGTCGATCTCCTTGATGTCGAGCCCTTCCTCCTCCTGCACCCGCCAGATCTCGGACACGGCGGAGTTGAGGATGCGGTTGACCACGAAGCCCGGCACCTCGGCGCAGCGGATCGGCTGCTTGCGGATCTGCTGGGCGAAGTTGAGCGCCGCTGTGACCGTCTCCTCTGAGGTCTCGTCGCCCTCGATCACCTCGATCAGCCGCATCATCGAGGCGGGATAGAAGTAGTGGAAGCCCACCACCTTGTCGGGCCTGCCCGTGGCCTCCCCCATCTCCGTGATGGACAGCGACGAGGTGTTCGACGCGAGGATCGCGTGCCCGGGGGTGACGGCGTCGAGCTCCGCGAACACCGCCTGCTTGATCTGCATCCGCTCCGGCACCGCCTCGATCACGAAGTCCACGTCGCCAAAGCCCTCGTACTCGGTGGTGCCCGTGATGCGCCCGGTGATCTCGCCGAGCTGTCGATCGGCGTCCTCCTGGGTGATCCTCTCCTTCTGCACGAGGGCGCCGAGCTGGCCACGGGTGACCTGCTGCGCCTTCGCGAGTCCCTGGTCCACGAAGCGCTGCTCCACGTCCTTCAGCACGACCGGCAGGCCGGCCGAGGCGATGGTCTGCGCGATCTCGCCTCCCATCGTGCCGGCACCCACGACGGCGGCTTTGAATACGAACATCGGACCTCCGGAGGAACGGGGACGGCGGAGGCTACAGCGACTGCTGCTCCGCCGCCTCGGTGGCGAAACGGCGCAGTGTGCGGACGAGCGAGTCGGTCATCGCGCGGCGAATGAAGAACAGGTTGGTCACCCAGCCGACCGGGCCCCGTCGCCACATCGTGGTGGGGTTGAGCTCGTATTCGAGCTGCAGCTCGGCGATGCTGCCGCCGCCCTCGACCGGGCTGAAGCGCACAACCTGGCGGCCGTGGAACGCGTCTTCCACCACGCGCGCGGCGAGGAAGGTGTCCCCGTGGCGCTCGACCTTCTCACTCACCCGGCCGCGGCCCCCTGGCCTCGACTGCCACACGAGCTTCGTCCCGTCAGCGGGCCAGGCGTCGTCCTTCGACTCCACGTGAGCGAAGCCCTCGACGAAGGTGGGCCAGCGGCGGAGATCCCTCCAGAGCTGCATCGCCTCGGAGGGTGGGAGCACGACGGCCCGGGATGCCCGCACGGTGCTGCTCACTTTCCGTACACCTCGCGCACGATCTCGTCGATCGAGCGGGCGATCGACTCGAGGAAGGGACGCACCTCGCGGTGCAGCCGCTCGTACTCCTCGCGCCCATCGTCCGTGATCGAGTAGTAGCGGCGGCTGCGGCGCTCCGGGTGCTCCCACTGCCCCTCGATCAGGCCGCGCGCCTCGAGCTGCCGGAGCAGCGGGTACATCGTGTTCGGATTCACCGACAGCACGCCCGCGGTGGCGGCCGAGATGCGCTCCATCAGCTGGTTGCCATAGGACGGTCCTTCGCTGATGTAGTGGAGGACGAGGAGCGGGAGCACCTCGCGGCGGCGCAGGCCGGCTGTGAACGGGTCGCCGGTGCTGCTCTGCCGGGATCCGCGCTCGCCCACGCGCGCGGCCGCCTCTCGAGCGTCCGTGAGCTCGGTGGTGCGCCGGACGGCCTCCTGGGTCGCGTCTGCGCGGTTTTTTCGCGGCCTGGCCACGTCCCTGATCCTGACATGGCAGGAGCCACCCGGGGGATATCCCCACCCTGACACACCAGTAACCCCCTTAGGCGCATTGGGCGTGGGCTTCGATCCTGTGTCACACGCACTGGACCCGCACCGTCAGACGGATTGGACCCGCAGAAAGGACCCGCCGCAATGAAGCCCCCGAACATCGCCGCCAGGATGGGCCGCTGGAGCGCCCGCCACTGGAAGACCGCCGTGATCGGCTGGATCGTGTTCGTGATCGCCTCCGTGGCGCTCGGCAGCGCGATCGGTACGAAGAAGCTCACCGACGCTCAGAGCGGCACCGGCAGCTCCGGCCGGGCGGACAAGCTGCTCGACAGGGAGTTCAAGCGCCCGGCCAGCGAGCAGGTGCTCGTGCAGAGCCGCACGGTGACCGTCCACGACCCGGGCTTCCGCGCCGGGGTGAACGACGTTGTAACGCGCTTCTCGCATGACCCGAATGTGAAGAACGTGCGCTCCCCGTACGCGCCCGGCAACTCGGGCCAGATCTCGAAGGACGGCCACTCGGCGCTCGTCACGTTCCACGTTCGAGGCGACTCGGACAAGGCCGACAAGAAGGCCACCGGCCTGCTGGCGGTGACAGGCGCGGCGCAGAAGGCGCACCCCTCCCTGCTCATCCAGGAGGCGGGCGACGCCACTGCGAACAAGGCGCTCAGCGACAGCTTCAGCAATGACTTCAAGCACGCCCGCACGCTGTCCCTGCCGATCACGCTCGCGATCCTCATCTTCGCGTTCGGCGCCCTGGTGGCGGCCGGCATTCCGGTGCTGCTCGCGATCACCGGTGTGGCGGCCACGCTCGGGCTGGTCGCGATTCCGAGTCACATCGCGCCCGTGGACAACGCCGTGTCCGAGGTCGTCCTGCTCGTCGGAATGGCCGTGGGCGTGGACTACTCGCTCTTCTACCTCCGCCGGGAGCGGGAGGAACGGGCGCGCGGGGCAAGTCCTGAGTCGGCTCTCGAAACCGCGGCCGCAACCTCTGGCCACTCGGTGATCGTGTCCGGCCTCACCGTGATCGCCGCCATGGCCGGCATGTACCTCGCGGGCGACAAGACCTTCGGCTCGATGGCCACCGGCACGATCATGGTCGTGGCCGTGGCGGTGCTCGGGTCCGTGACCGTTCTGCCCGCGCTGCTCTCGCGCCTCGGCGACAAGGTGATGCGCGGCCGCGTGCCGTTCATCGGCCGGCGTCGAGACCGCGGCGAGGACCCGCGCGTGTCCGGCTGGATCATGGACCGCGTGCTGCGGCGCCCGAAGATCGCCGCCGCCGTGTCCGGCGGGCTGCTGGTGGCGCTGGCCATCCCCGCGTTCTCACTCCACACCGCCGTGCCGGGACTGCAGGGGCTGCCGAAGGGACTGCCCATCGTCAAGACGCTCAACAAGATCCAGACCGCGTTCCCCGGTGGGCCGACTCCCGCGCAGGTGGTGGTGTCCGGCCGCAACGTGGACACGCCGCAGGTGCGCGGGGCGATCGCCTCGCTGGAGCGCGATGGCCTGGCCAGCGGCAAGATCAAGCAGCCGATCACAGTTGATGTGAACCGCGCGCGCGACGTGGCCGTGGTGTCGATGCCGCTGATCGGCCAGGGCACCGACAACGTGTCCGTGAAGGCGCTGCAGACGCTGCGCACCGACCTCGTACCGCGGACGGTCGGCGCAGTGCCAGGCGTTCACGTGGACGTGACCGGCGAGACCGCCGGGTCGAAGGACTTCAACGACTCGATGAAGTCACACGCCCCGATCGTGTTCGCCTTCGTGCTGACGATGGCGTTCCTGCTGCTGCTCGTGACCTTCAGGTCGATCGTGATCCCGATCAAGGCGATCGCGCTCAACCTGCTGTCGGTGGGCGCGGCCTACGGCGTGCTCGAGCTGGTGTTCCAGCACCACTGGGCCGAGGGGCTCCTGGGCTTCAAGTCCACGGGTGGGATCACGTCATGGCTGCCGCTGTTCTTGTTCGTGATCCTGTTCGGCCTCTCGATGGACTACCACGTGTTCATCCTCAGCCGGGTGCGCGAGGCATTCGACCGCGGGATGAAGACCGAGGACGCTGTGGCGCACGGCATCAAGTCCACCGCGGGCGTGGTCACGAGCGCGGCGATCGTGATGGTCGCGGTGTTCGCGATCTTCGCCTCGCTCGGCGCGCTCGAGTTCAAGCAGCTCGGCGTGGGCCTGGCGGCGGCGATCCTGATCGACGCCACCATCGTCCGGGCGGTGCTTCTGCCGGCCACGATGAAGCTGCTCGGCGACTGGAACTGGTACCTGCCGCGCGGGTTGCGCTGGCTGCCCGCGCGGCGCCAGCCGCGGGCCGCGGCGGAGCCGGTTCGCGCCTAGCCACAACCGCCGGCGCCGAGTGACGCCTTCACTCGGCGCCGGCGCCCACGGGCGCCAGCAGCCTGCGGAGGTCGCCGTGGAGATCGTCAGCTTCGTGCTTGAGCCGGTGGTCCGTCACGCGCACGATCTGGACGCCCGCCACCTGTAACTTCGTGTCCCTTTTTCTGTCTGCCTCGAAGGCGTCGATGCCGGTGTGGTGGCGCTGTCGAGTTCGACGACCACCCGCTGGCTGGGCCACGCCGCGTCGACGCAGTAGCCGGCGACCATCACGTTGAAGCTCGGCTCCTCGATTCCGCGCTCGCGGCAGAAATCGCGGAACCCGTCTTCTAGCGGGGAGCGGGTGTCGGGTGGCTCGCCCGCCACTTCGGCCAGCGCCGCGCGGAGTGCCTTGGCGCCGCGCTTGCCGCGGCTCCTCGCGAGCAGCTCCTCGACCTCCCTCAGGTCGAAGACCCGCAGCCGTTCCGCCTGCTCGATCGCCCGGATCAGCCGTGGCGATTCGAGAATCGCGGCGAGGTCGAGCAGGGTGCGAGCGACGCTCGTAACGGGGATGCCGTCCACCTCGGCGCGGTCGCAGTCCGGAAGCTGCCGTGTGAGGTGGACGGTCACTCCGTCGATGCGCGGCTTCTTGCTGCGGGGAACGGTCACGTGAATGGCCGCAGTGGACCTGCTGATCAGGTTCCAGAGGACGGCGGCGGTGATGTGACTCACAAGCGCTCCCTTGCCGCAGGCCAGAACTGCGGCAACGAGGTGGCCGGCGCGACTGAGCTTCCGATGCCCAACCGCGAATACGCCCTCGTGGACGCGATGCAGGCGCCCCGCGTCTGCGCGGTACTGGATCGCGGCCTCCCCAAGGCCCAACTCGCGCAACTGCTGATACTCGACCACTCCATGCTGCCGATCCGCCAAATCGGCCACCCGCATGTCGGGTGTCTCCATTTGGCTTCGCATATGACAGGCAAATGGAGACACCCGAGGCATGCGGCCCAGAATGCCTGCTCGTAAGTGCTGCTTCTACACCCGGGAGCTACAACTGCGTAACGGTTCTGTGCCGACGACTACACGTAGTCGATCTCGAACCACACGCGCGTCTTGCCGTCCTCGCGCGTCACTCCCCAGCGGCGGGTGAGCTGCTCCACCAGGAAGAGGCCGTAGCCGGCGCCGGGCTCGCTGCTCATCGCGCCCGGGCGGGGCACCAGGCCGGTGCCGCCGTCGGTCACGCGCACGCACAGGTAGCCGTCCTTGTGGGTGAGGACGAGGCGGATCTCCTCGGCTGAGCCGGAGTGGCGGATGGCGTTCGCCACCACTTCACTGACGGCGAGCTCCAGTCGCGAGCGCTGCTCGTCCCCCATCAGCGAGCCGGCGAACAGGCAGGCCAGGCGCCGCGCCTCGGGGACCGAGGCCGCCTCGGGCTCAAGCTGGTGGGTCGCCACCCCCTCGCGCTCCGCGGTCGGCACCCTCGGGAGTGTACGACTGCCGGCGTGTGGTGCCAACCTCTGTGGTGGCCGGAGCGCGCTCTCTCACACGGGCTTCAGACGCCGCGGCGGTGGCGACGTCGCGCGGATACGCGTGCCGTCCGCGCAGCAGGATGTAGCCCGCGGCGGCCAGCGGGATCAGCATCACCAGGAAACTCACCTCCAGCCCGCGCGCCGTGGCGTGGGACACGCCGCCGGTCTTCGTGCCGATCGGCGCCTGCGATGGCGTGAAGCCCGCCACCAGGTCCGCGATCGCGCCGAAGAGCAGCGGCGCAATGGCCTGGGCCACCGTTCGCAGCAGCGTGCGCACGCTCTCCGCCCGCCCCCACAGGCCGCTGACGATGATGTCGAGGCGCCCGGCGTCGAGCGGCGGATTGGCGGCGGAGATCAACGCGGCACCGCCGATGTCGAACCAGGCCGCCGGAAACAGCGAGCCACCGAGCAGCCCGGGAATCAAGAGCACCGCCGCGCCCACGTAGCAAACGCCCGGCACCCACATCCGCGCCGTGAGGTACCCGCGCCGCAGCATCCAGTCCGTCAGCCGGCCGGACACGAGCACGCCGATCAGCGACCCCACCACGAGCATTCCCAGCACGAGCGTGGCCGTGGCCTGGCTCACGTGGTAGTGGCCGCGCACGAAGACCACCGCGAAGGTCGAGAGCCCCGCGAGGAAGAAGTAGCCGAGCGCCGAGCTCACGATCAGCGTGACGTTGGTCGGAATCCGCAGCACGTAGCGGACGGCGCGCTTGAGAGTCATGGTTCCGGGGTCCTCGTCGAGCACGAGCTCCGGATCAGGCTCGATGCCGTGCTCCTGAACCTTCTGATGCGCGAGCTCGTCCTCGCGCACGTCGGGATCCTCGAGGTCCGGATCCGCGGGCAGGCCATGCTCCTCGAACAGGTGAAGCGCGCCCGGCTCGAGCCGGCTCGCTCCGCCGCGCCTCGGCTCCGGGACCGTCCGAAGCAGCGTGCGGGCTAGGAAGAAACCCGGAATCGCGATGGCGAAGAACGCGAACCGCCACGAGAGCGCGGCAGAGATCGATCCGCTCAAGATGAAGCCCACCGCGGTGCCCGCCACCTCGCCGCCCAGGATGTAGCCGTACACGTGGCCGCGCTCCCGGGCCGGGAAGTAGTCGCCGGTGAGCGAGGCGATCGCCGGCCCTGCAGTGGCGGTGACCGCGCCCAGCGCCACCCGCGCGAGCAGCAGGTTGCCGTAGGAGGACACCAGCCCGCTCCAGAAGCTGGCCACGCTCCAGAGGAAGATGCTGAACGCGAGCATCTTGATCCGGTTCACACGGTCCACCAGGTAGCCCACCGGCAGCACGGCAATGGCCCCGGCCAGCAGCGTGACCGAGTTGAGGAGGCCCACCTCGGTGTTGTCGATGTGGAGGTCCGGCTGCAACTCGCCGGCTACGGCGCCGATCGTCGCGGCGTCCGCGCTCGCGAGGGCGAGCACCGCGCCGAACAGGAAGATCACCCGGGCGCGGGCGGGTCCTCCCACCGCGTGCACCATCTGCCTCTGCATCTGCCGCCCGATCCAGCGCGTGACCCTGAGAACGGCCGAGCCGACGGTGCGCAGGAACTCGTTGAAGTCCACGCCGCCAGCCTAGGGATTCGACAGGCGAACGCGGCGAAGCCGCTAGGAGCCGTCCCGCGCCCCCCGAAATGCACGACCAACGACGAAGGGCCGGCGCAAGACGCGCCGGCCCCTATGACCTACGACCTGTGACCGCAGCTACGCGGTAGCCGCCGCCGGCTCCTCGATCTTCCGCGGCATGAGCACCTCACGCGCGATGACGAGCCGCTGAATCTGCGACGTGCCCTCGTAGAGCTGCATGATCTTCGCGTCGCGCATCAGCTTCTCCACCGGGTACTCCTTGATGAAGCCGTAGCCGCCGTAGACCTGCACGGCGTCCACCGTCACCTCCATCGCGGTGTCGGCGGCGAAGCGCTTGGCGTGCGAGGACTCGAGGGTGTTGCGCTTGCCCTGGTCGAGCAGCGCCGCGCCCTGCCAGGTGAGCAGGCGCGAGGCCTCGACCTTGGTCGCCATGTCGGCGATCATGAACTGGATCGCCTGGTGCATGGCGATCGGCACGCCGAACTGCACGCGCTCCTTGGAGTAGTCGCGGGCGAACTCGAACGCGGCGCGAGCGATGCCGACGGCCATCGCCGCCACGCCCGGACGCGTACGGTCGAGCGTCATCATCGCGAGCTTGAAGCCCTTGTTCTCCTCCGCGAGGAGGTTCTCCTCGGGGATCGCGACGTCGTTGAACGAGATCGTGGCCGTATTGGAGGCACGCTGTCCGAGCTTGTCCTCCTTCTTGTCCACGGTCACGCCGTCGAGGTTGCGGTCCACCACGAAGGCGCTGATGCCGCGGTGGCCGGCCTCCTTGTCGGTCTTGGCGTAGACCGTGTAGTAGTCCGCGTAGCCGCCGTTGGTGATGAAGCACTTGGTGCCGTTGATTACCCACTGGTTGCCCTTCCTCACCGCCGTGGTGCGCATGCCGGACACGTCCGACCCGGCGTCCGGCTCAGTGAGGCAGAACGAGGCGAGCTTCGGCTCCTCGGTGAGCATGCCGAGGTACTTCTTCTTCAGCTCCTCGGAGCCGCCGAGCATGATCGGGGCGGTGGCGAGGCCGTTACAGCTGATGCTCGTGCCGATGCCTGAGCAGCCCCAGCCGAGCTCCTCCTCGATCAGCACGCCGGTGAGGTAGTCGAGACCCGGGCCGCCGTACTCCTCGGGGAGGTGGTTGTTCATGATGCCGAGCTCCCAGGCCTTGTTCAGGATCTCCTGGGGCCACGTCCCGTCCTTGTCGTACTCCCAGGCGACGGGCCGCATCTCCTTCTCGGCGAAGTCATGCGCCATCGCGCGCATGTCCTTCTGCTCGTCGGTAAGCGTGAAATCGACCACTTCTAGGACTCCTTATGCGGTGGCCGGAACCCCCATCCCGAGGTGCCCCGCCTTCGCTCGATTGATTCGTCAGTCAACGACTATGTGACAAGTGTACCCACCGGGCACGGACGGCAACCCCGGAAGGCGTTCAGGCTCTAGCCGAGCAGGAGCCGCACCACCACGTAGATCCCCACGCCGATCACGGCGAGGGACAGCAGCAGCAACCCAAGCTGATCCGGATACACCGCCGGGCGGCTGGGCGCCATCGTTCGGCGGCGGAGTCGGCGCCACATGGGGGACACTGTAGGGAAGGTGGAGAGCAGCCTGGCAATCGTGGTGATCGTGGTGTCGGTGATCGGGATCATCGGCGCCATCGTGGCCGCGGCCACCGGCGGGAAGCTGTACGAGCAGGTGGGCAGGGGCGGCCTGTCATTCGACCGCGACGTGCCGAACGGCCCCGCCCCGGGCTCCGCGGCCGCGCGCGCGGAGGCGGAGGCCGAGATCCGCCAGCTCCTCGAGGCGAAGTCCGCGAGGCGCGAGGCGAGGGGCGAGCCTCCGCTCGACATAGACGCGGAGGTGGCGGCGCTCACCCGCCCGCAGGGCTCGGATCCCGCCCTGCGCGACGAGGTACGTCAGCTCGTGATAGCCCGCAATGAGCGCCGCATGCGGCGGGGCGAGGAGCCACTCGACGTGGAGGCCGAGGTGGACCGCCAGCTCCGTGACATCGGGGCGTGACTCGAGCGGCCAATCGGGTATAGATACGCGCATGCCAAGAGGCCGCCGCTACGAACTGGAAGAGCTGATCATCCGTCCGGGCACCTATTTCAACCCGCAGACGGAGGTGATGATCGTCGTGGACGACTCGCCCTCGATGGACTCCGAGATCTTCAACATGGAGGAGTTCGAGGGCGCCGACTGGGTGCTGATCTCGGACGACCTGCCGGTGGACGAGAGCGCGCGAGACGAGCTGCTCGAGGAGTTCCAGTCCACCTATCACGGCGGCGATGGGCGCGCCGTCCGCGGCGACGACGACGAGGACGAGGACCTCGACGACCTCGACGAGGACGACGAGGAGCTCACGCCCGAGCTCGGGCTCGAGGACGACGAGTAACCCGCTTAGGCCGCGTAGCGTTGGGTCGTGACCCAGCGCGAGCGCCCGTCGGCGTCGAGCACGTACGCGCCGTTGCCGCGGCGGGGACCGAAGCTGATGACGATCGCGCCGTCGCCCGTGGGCATGATTGCCGGCTCCGCGCCGGGATGAGACTCGATCAGCGCTGCGAGGCGCTCGGCCTGGGGCTCGGTCCAGGCGCCGTTCGATCCCACCTGCTCGGTGAGGTGGCGCCCCGCCTCGATGGCGGGATCCGCGTCCCCGCCCTCCTCGGCGGCGACGTCGATCAGGTGACGCAGCACGCGCACACGGTCGGTGAGCACGTGGGCGACGGTGCCGTACGGCGACCCTGACAGCTCGAGATAGCGCTCGACCATGCGGCGAAGCGGACCCGCCTCCTCGGACACGAGATCCGGCCGGCGGCGCGCGACCTCGGCGTTCCAGTAGCGCTCGTGACTGGAAAGGGGCGGAAGGGTGGTCATGGCACGCATCGTCGCGGCTTCGATCGCCCACGACCATGCGGCAGTCCCGCTAACGCCGGTGCGGCTACCACGAGGGGCGACGGCCCCGCCTCGTAGGCTTCAGCCCGAGTGAGGCCCGTCTACCTACTCGGCCTGTTCATCCCCGCGGCGATCGCCATCGATCTCGCGAACGGGCCGGACACCGCGATCTTCTTCACCGCCGCGCTCGGGGTGATCCCCACGGCAGCGCTGATGGGACGGGCCACGGAGGAGCTCGCCGCGCAGTCGGGGCCCGGAATAGGCGGCCTGCTCAACGTGACGTTCGGGAACGCGCCGGAGCTCATCATCGCGCTGTTCGCCCTGGGCAAGGGGCTCCAGGAGGTGGTGAAGGCGTCGATCGTCGGGTCGATCATCTCCAACTGCCTGCTCGTGCTCGGCGCCGCGATGTTCTTCGGCGGCTGGAAGCGGGAGAAGCAGACCTTCAATCGGACGATGGCCCACTCACAGGCGGCGATGCTCCTGCTCGCACTTGTGGCGATCGTGATGCCCGCCCTGTTCGAGCTGATCCGCGGGCATGGCCTTCCGGTGGTGGGCGACACGCGGGTGAACTACGGCTCGAAGGTGGAGACCATCTCCGCCATCGTCTCCGGCGTCCTGCTCCTGAGCTACGGCGCCGGCCTGTTCTTCTCCCTGCGCACCCACCGCGAGCTGTTCAACCCGTATCTCGAGGAGGACGAGAAGGACGAGGTGGCGTGGTCGGTGCGGCGATCGGTGCTCGTGCTCGCGGCCGCCGGCATCGGCGTGGCGGTGATGAGCGAGCTGCTCGTGGGCTCGATCGAGCACGCCGCGAAGAGCGTGGGGCTCTCGCAGTTCTTCATCGGCGTGGTGATCGTCGCGATCGTGGGGAACGCCGCCGAGCACTGGGTCGCGGTGATGGTCGCCCTCAAGGACAAGATGGACCTGGCGGTGAACATCGCGGTGGGATCGAGCGCGCAGGTGGCCCTGTTCGTCACGCCGATCCTCGTGCTCGTGTCCTTCGCGCTCGGGCCGCATCCGATGGCGCTCGTGTTCAACGGCTATGAGCTCGCCGCCATGCTTCTCGCGGTGGTGATCGCCAACTTCACCACCCAGGAGGGGGAGTCGAACTGGTTCGAGGGGCTCCAGCTCCTGAGCGTTTACGTCGTGCTGGGCGTGGTCTTCGCGTTCGCGTGAGGCGTCTCGCCTTCCTCACCCCGCTCGTGGCCCTGGTTCTGGCGGCGAATGCCAGCGCGCTCCCCTCCCCGGTCGAGCTCACCCACGGCTGGCAATTCAGGTTCGATCCCCACGCGCGCGGCGGTCTCAACAAGTGGCGCTCCGGCGGGCCGCGCGGCGGCTGGAGCCACGTGGAGGTGCCCGGTGTGTTCGACGCGAGCCTGCGCCCATCCACCTTCCACGGCACGATCGGCTGGTACCGGCTGCGCTTCCGCGCTCCGGCCACCCCGCGCGGCTTCGGCTGGGCGCTGAGCTTCGGCGCGGTTCGCCGCACGGCCCAGGTTTGGCTGAACGGCCGGTGGATCGGCGCACATCAGGACGCGTATGCGCCCTTCACCCTTCCGGCCGCGGGACTCAGGCCGCGCAAGGTCAACGAGCTGGTGGTGCGGGTGGTGAATCGCAAGCACGCGCTGCCACGCGAGGGCTGGTGGAACTGGGGCGGGATAACGCGGCCGGTGCGGCTGATTCCACAGGGGCCGGTGGTGCTGGAAAACGTCGCGGTGATGCCGTCGCTGAGCTGCCAGGCGCCCGAGTCGTGCACCACCCCGGTGGTGAAGGTGCAAGGGCGGCTCATGGGACAGATGGCCACTCGCGCGCCGGTGAACGTGCGAGTGACCATGCGCTCTCCCGGCGGTGCCGTGACCGCGCACACGTTCAGCACCCGTGCGCCCGGCCGCGGACGCTCGCGCAGCGTGTCCTTCGACTTCCCCCTGGCCGGAAAGCCTGACCTGTGGGCCCCCGGCCACCCGGCGCTCTACTCGACCCAGGTCCTGACCACCGTTGGGGGCAATCCGGCGCAAAAGGACGGCTTCGACACCGGGGTGCGCGCGCTGGAGGTGCGCTCGGGGCTCCTGTACCTCAACGGCCGCCGGGTGCAGCTGCGCGGCGCCTCGATCGAGGAGGACGTGCCGGGCCGCGGCCCCGCACTGCGGCCGTCCGACATCGCCCAGATCGTGGGCGAGCTGAAGGCGGTGGGCGCGAACGTCACGCGCGCGCAGTACGGCCTGAGCGACGAGCTGATGAGCGCGCTCGACCGCGCCGGGATCCTGCTGTGGAACCAGGCGCCGGTGTACCACCGGGACGTGGAGCTTCGGCACCCGGACGGACGCGCCGCGGCGATGGCCCAGGTGCGGCACAGCGTCCTCGCGGCGCGGGGCCATGCATGCCTCTTCGCCAACTCGGTCGACAACGAGCCCGTTTCGGTTCCGGACCACCGGCCGGGCACGCGGCAGTTCCTCTTCCGAGCGGGGAAGATCGCCAAGCGCCTCGACCCGATCACCCCAACCGCGGTGGACTTGGCCGTGAAGACGAACATTCCCTTCCAGCGCACCTTCACGTGGTTCGACCTGCTCGGCCTGAACTCTTACTTCGGCTGGTACACCGGCCGCGCCACGAACTCGATCGCCAACTTCTCCGACTGGGAGCCGACGCTGCAGGCGATCCGCCACAGCTATCCCAGCCAGGGCCTCGTGGTCACCGAGTTCGGGGCCGAGGCGTCGTTCCACGGGCCCGTGTACCAGAAGGGCACGTACGAGTTCCAGTCGGACTACCTGTCGAAGTCGCTCGACATCATCGACCACACGCCCTTCCTCGGCGGCGCGATCTACTGGACGCTGCGCGAGTTCGCGGTGAAGCCGCACTGGGACGGCGGCGCCAGCCTCCCCATCGCCATGCGCAACTCGATCCACCACAAGGGGCTGCTCAGCTACGACGGCACGCCGAAGCCGGCGTGGACCGTGGCCGAGCAGCGCTTCAAGGCGATTCCGCTGTACGCGCCGTAGACCGGGCTACTTCAGGATGCTGGCGCACTTGGAGAGCGCCGAGGCGTTGTTGCTGCCCGCCTTCTGGAGGCACTTGGCGTAGTCCTGGAACTGCTTCGCGGTGGGCGAGCCGGAGCTGCCGGTGGTGCCCGACCCGGTTGAACCCGAGCCGCTGCTCGACCCGCCGCCACTCGCGCCGAGGGACCCGCCGAGCGCGTTCAGCTGACCGGCCAGGCTCGCGATCGGCTTGGCGTTCGCCGGGGCCGTGATCTTCTGCGGCTGACCGACGTTCGACAGGTCGATCGAGAGCTGCAGGGTGCCGCCCGTGGCGCCGTTCACCTTCGACTGCTGGTCCTTCGGCACCGAGATCTCGAGCGAGGTGGCGATGCGCCGCACCGTGTTGTCGCTCTTGGCCACGTACACGTCGATGTGCGGGTTCTTGATCACCTGCTGGATCTCCGACTTCTGCTGCGCGCTCAGCTGCGGAGGCTTGGACGCGCCGCTGAGGCTGCTCGTGGGCGCCTTCTGGACGAGGGAGTTGAGGTCGTCGAGCACCTTGCTCACGTCCAGGTCGGCGGAGATGTGGGTGACCTGCGTGCCGTTCACGGTCGTGTCGCCCGCGTTCTTGGCGCCACTCAGCCAGGTCGACGGGTGGATGCCGAGGGCCGAGAGGCTCGTCTTCTGCTTGTTCGCCGCCTTCTGCTGCGCGAGCTGCTGGTTGAGCTTCGCCACCGTCTGCTTGCCCACGTCATATGCCTGGCCGCGCACCTTCACGAAGAAGTCGTCGCCCGTGGAGGTGATGCCGAAGGGGACGCTCTGGCCGCCGCCGACGATGCTCGCGGTGAGGTCCATGCTCGGCAGCTTGCCGGGACCGTTGTTCACGTACGGGCCGGAGAACTTGAACGAGATGGGCTGCGACAGCGACTGCACGCCGTTCACCTGCAGCTGCAGGTTGAAGTTGACGTTCGCGCTCTTGATCGGCTGGTGGAACGCCGTGTTCAGAAGCTCCGTTGCGCTCTTGTCATTGCTGCTGCTGCTCCCGCCGCACGCGGACACGAACGCGGCTAGCGCGACGGTGAGGAGGACGAGTGGAAGGACGAGAAGACGGCGCGGTGGCAAGGTGGTTCTGCTCCCTTGTCGAATGCGAGCGGAGGATCGAGAGTACTCGGAGTTTCGTCGAAACTTCCGGCTATCCGGGCAGTTTGGGGGGCAGTGAACGTACGCTTAACGCTGGCCGTGGT
This sequence comes from Thermoleophilaceae bacterium, assembly GCA_036378175.1. Classification (GTDB taxonomy): domain Bacteria; phylum Actinomycetota; class Thermoleophilia; order Solirubrobacterales; family Thermoleophilaceae; genus JAICJR01. The sequence continues at coordinate 23,217 of DASUWY010000045.1, read as the reverse complement.
GATCGCGCTGCTGGCGCCGGCGGCTCCTGCCTCCGCGAGCCAGGTGCTGCATGTGAGCGGCAATCGCGTGGTGGCCGAGAACGATCCCGCCCTGCCGGGCGCCTCCGCTGAGCTGCCTTCAGCCCCGCCTTCGAGCTGCACGCGTCCGGCGCGGCCGCCCGTGGGCCGGTCGGCGGCTCTGGCCTCGAGCGTTCGCGCGGTGCTGCGCTCCGACTACGCCAAGCACGCCCTCACCGCACAGGAGTACTCCGACTACAAGGGGATCTACGACAAAGCGGTGTCCACGGCGCGACGACTCAGCGGCACCCGCAGGCTGAACCTGCAGGGCGTGATCTACGCGCTCGACCGCATTGCCCGCAACGGCTCGCTCACCGTCTCGCGGATGCATGCCCTCTTCTTCCAGCTCGACCACAACACGCGGTTCTGGCCGTCCAAGCCACTCCCCCACATCCCGCCGCCCACACCGAGCCCATGCCGCTACTTCGCGAAGAAGAGCGGCTTCGTGACGCCGGTGCGCTACGTGTTCGACGACAGCCCGCTGATCTTCGAGTACTACCCCGGCAACGGCCTGCAGCTCCAAGCGCTCGCCAACTGGGGCAAGGTGAACGCGCTCGCCGGCGCCTGCCTCGGCGTATACGGGCCGAACGTGCCGTGCCAGCCCGACCAGCTGAAGACGTACGTGGACGCGATGGTGGCGATCGGGTCGAACCGCGGCGGCTTCACCACCTGGGAGTACTGGTTCCCCTTCGGCGGCGGCAGCCCGCCCTGGACGAGCGGGCTCACGCAGGGCACCGCGATCACGGCGCTCGTGCGCAGCGCGCAGGTGCTGAAGGACCCGAGCTACCTGAAGATCGCGCAGTCGGCCGTGGGCGCGTTCACCAAGCCCGCGCCGCTGGGCGTGATGACTCACGCATTCGGCGGCAACTGGTACGCCGAGTACTCGTTCGCGCCCGGCACCTTCATCCTCAACGGCTTCCTCCAGGCGCTGAACGGCATCTGGGACCTGTACACGGCCACGAAGTCGAGCAAGGTGCGCGCGATATTCACGCGCGGGTCGCGCGCTGCCAAGCACGCTCTCCACCACTACGACACGGGCGCGTGGTCGCTCTACACGCTCGGCGGCCAGGAGGACGACCTGAACTACCACCGTCTCGTGCGCGACTTCCTCAAGGGGCTGTGCGACCGCACGCAGGACCGCGTGTACTGCACCTACTCCACGCGCTTCACCAACTACATGCACCAGCACGAGCGCCTGCGGTACGTGGGGCCGCGCTCCGCCCGCGCCGGCCATGCGGTGCCGCTGAGCTTCCGGCTGTCGAAGATCTCGTGCGTGACCGTGAAGGTGAGCCGTGGTGGCGCCACGGCGTTCACGAGCCGCATCCTCGAGCCGTACGGCACGCACAGCTTCACCTGGGTGCCGCGCTCGCGAGGCACCTACACGGTGGAGTTCACGGCCTACGACTACCTCAACCACCTGACGGTTGAGAAGAGCAAGGTGACCGTCAGACGGTAGATTCGGTGCCGCGATGGCGCCGAGGACGATCCTCTACACGGGTAAGGGCGGCGTTGGGAAGACCAGCGTGGCCGCCGCCACGGCGCGCCGTTGCGCGGCCGCCGGCATGCGCACGATCGTGCTGTCCACCGATCCGGCGCATTCGCTCTCCGACTCGCTCGACACCGAGCTCGGACCCGAGCCCACCCCCTGCGGGAAGAACCTGTTCGGGCAGGAGGTCCAGGCTCAGCGGGAGATGGAGCGCCATTGGGAGGCTGTGCAGGAATGGCTGGGCGAGCTGCTCGCGCAGCGCGGCGTTGATCGCATCTCGGCCGAGGAGCTCACGGTGCCGCCCGGCATGGACGAGCTGTTCTCGCTGCTCCAGATCAAGCGCCACCACGAGACCGAGGAGTACGACGCGATCATCGTGGACTGCGCGCCCACGGGCGAGACGCTGCGGCTGCTCTCGTTCCCCGACGTGGCGAGCTGGTGGCTCGAGAAGGTGTTCCCGTGGGAGAAGCGGGTGGTGGCGGCGGCGCGGCCGTTCGCGCGGACGTTCCTCGACGTGTCGCTGCCGAGCGAGGCGGTGTTCGACGACGTGCAGCGGCTCGTCCACAACCTCGTGGCGATGAACGGCATCCTGCGCGACCGCACGGCCACCTCGCTGCGGCTCGTGATGAACCCGGACCGCATGGTCATACGCGAGGCCATGCGCACCTTCACCTATCTCAACCTCTACGGGTATTTGACGGACGCCGTGGTGGTGAATCGCCTGTTCCCGGCAGACGTGGACGGCTACTTCGCCGCCTGGCGCGAGGTGCAGCAGGAGCACATGGAGCTGGTGGGCTCGGCGTTCTCCCCCGTGCCGATCCTCGAGGCGCCGTTCTTCGACCAGGAGGTGATCGGCCCCGACATGCTCGACCGCCTGGGCGACGAGCTGTTCGACTCGCGCGAGGCCGGCGCGCTGCTCTACGAGGAGCTTTCGCGGGAGCTCGTGACGGACAACGGAACGGCGATGCTGCGGCTCCCGATCCCGTTCGCCGAGAAGGCGGACATCGACTTGAAGAAGATCGGCCTCGAGGTGATAGTGCGGGTGGGAGGCCAGAAGCGGACTATCATCCTGCCCCCCGCAATGGCGGCTTACCGGCCGCGAGCGGCGCGCTTCGAGGGGGGCGCGCTAGAGGTGCACTTCGAGCGGAGCGATGACCGAGTACCGGCAGACGACACCACCGCCTAACGGCGGCGACGCGCCCCCGCCACCACCACCGAGGTGGGACGAGGTGGACTGGGACACGTGGACGCCCCCGCCCAGCGGCGAGAGCGGGCCCCGGCTGGGTGGCGGACCGGACCTCCGGCCGCTGTTCGCGATCATCGACGTGATGCGGAGCGCGCTTCCGAGCGAGCTGCGCGATCAGTTCAACTCGCTGGTGCGCGAGCTGCTGCTGACGCTGCGGGCGCTCATCGACTGGTACCTGGAGCGGCTGCCGGGGCCGAAGCCGGAGAGCCGCGTGGAGGACATACCCATCGAGTAGGCCGGGGCCCGTGCCGACCGCGCGCGGCCCCTAATCCGCCGCAGCCGTCTGCCTCTCGATGAGCGCCGCCCACCGCCGCTGTAAGTCCGCCCGCCCCCCCGCTCGTGCTCCGCGAGCTCGCGTTGGAGCTCGGCCCGCTCATGGTCGCCCTGCCGCGCCCAGTAGGCGGCCGACCGCTCATGCGAGCGAGCCGCCTCTTCATGCCGCTCAGCCGCCTCGAAATGTCGCTGCGCTGCGTCCTCGATGAGAACAGTCTCGCCGACGCCTGCCGCGGACGCCACAGTCGCCCTACTCCCCCCGAACCTCCCTCGCCGCCTCGCGCTTCAGGTCGATGGCGCGGATGCTGTGGTCGTCCGGCAGTTTGGCGAGCACCGTCTGGATCACCTTGATCACGTCCTGCTCGTCGTGCCCGTAGTCGTCGAGCAGTGACTTGAGCGCTGTGTGGGTGACCTTCAGCTCGGCCGCGGTGAGGTCGAGCCGGAACGCCACCTCACCGGGCTGGATCGGTTGGAAGTCCTCGGACATGCAGCGGAAACCTACCAGTGAGCAGCGCGGTTACCCTTCGGTCGTGGCCCCGAAGACGTGGATCCTCACCGGCTCGCCGGAGAACTTCGCCGCCACGGCCGAACACGGCTTCAAGGTGATCGGCATGAAGGAGCACCGCCGCAACATGGCGGAGCAGATCGAGCCGGGCGACGAGATCGTCTTCTACCTCACGCGCGTCAAGGCCTTCGGCGGCATCGTGCGGGTGACCGGCGAGATGTACGAGGACCGCACCAAGATCTGGCCGGGCAAGCCGGGGAAGGCCGATCCGTATCCGTGGCGGTTCGAGACCGAGCCGGTGCTCATTCTCGACGAGGCGGACTACGTGCCCGCGGAGGAGCTCGCGCCCGAGCTCGAGCACGTCCGCAAGTGGCCGCTCGAGCACTGGACGCTCGCGTTTCAGGGGCAGCTCCGTGCCGTGTCGGGCGCGGACGCCAGGGCGCTGAATGACCGACTCCGGGCCGGCGTGGCCGCGTGAGCGCCGAACGCGACCCGGCGGACCGCGTGCGCAACCTGCTGCTGCGGGGCGACAACCTGCTGAAGCACGGCGGCGACCGGGCCAAGGCCCTGGCCGCGTTCGAGGAAGCGCGCGAGGTGGCGACCGACGAGTCTGTCGACCCGCGGGTGCGCGAGCTGGTGGAGCGCCGCATCGAGGGACTGCGCGGGGAGTGAACCACGAGCGCCACTACACGCTCGAGCAGGCCACCGCGGCGATGCCCTGGGTGCGGGAGCGGCTGGCGCGCCTGCGCGAGGCGCAGGTGCAGCTCGGCGACGAGGAGGCGCGTGCCGCGCTGTCCGAGGCAGCGCCGGGAAACGGCGGCGGCGAGCCGGGGCAGGTGGTGTCCGAGGCCTTCAGGGAGCTGCGCGCGGCGCTGATCGAGCTCCAGGAGATGGAGATCGTGCTGCGCGATCTGGAGCGCGGGCTGATCGACTTCCCGTCGCTCCGCGATGGCCGCGAGGTCTATCTCTGCTGGGTCGAGCAGGAGGAGGACGAGATCGCCTTCTGGCACGACCTGGATGCCGGCTTCGCGGGCAGGCAGCCGCTCCAGTGATCGGGCTCGACGACGTGCGGGTCGCCGCGGCCCGCCTGGAGGGAGTGGCGCACCGGACGCCGCTGTTCCACTCGCACACGCTCGACGAGCGCGTGGGCGCGCGGGTGCTGATCAAGGCCGAGTGCTTCCAGCGCGCCGGCTCCTTCAAGTTCCGTGGCGCCTACAACAAGATGGCGTCGCTCACCGACGCGGAACGTGCGCGCGGCGTGCTGGCCTTCTCGTCGGGCAACCACGCCCAGGCGGTGGCGCTCGCGGCGCGGATCCTGGGCACCCGCGCCACGATCGTGATGCCGGAGGACGCGCCGGCCTTGAAGCTCGAAGCTACGCGCGGCTACGGCGCCGAGGTGGTCATGTACGACCGCTATTCCGCGAACCGCGAGGAGATCGGCATGCGGCTGGCGGAGGAGCGAGGGCTGTCGCTGGTGCGCCCGTTCGACGATCCGCTCGTTATCGCGGGACAGGGCACCGCAGCGCTCGAGCTGATCGAGGAAGCGGGCGAGGTGGACCTGTTGCTGGCGCCGGTGGGTGGCGGCGGGCTCATCGCCGGCTGCGCGACCGTGGTTGCCCCACACGCGCGAGTGATGGGAGTGGAACCCGAGGCCGGCGACGACACCCGCCGCTCGCTGGAGGCGGGCGAGCGGGTGGAGATACCGGTGCCCGCGACGATCGCCGACTCCCTCCAGCTCACGCAGCCCGGCGAGATCACGTTCGGGATCAACAGCCGGCTGCTCGAGGGAGTCGCGACGGTGAGCGATGGCGAGCTGATCGACGCCATGAGGTTCCTGTTCGAGCGCATGAAGCTCGTGGCCGAGCCTGGCGGCGCGGCCGGAGTGGCGGCGCTGCTGGCGGGCAAGGTGGGTGCCGAAGGAACCGTCGGCGTGATCGTGTCGGGCGGCAATGTGGGTGCCGCCCGCTTCGCGGAGCTGCTGGCTACGCGGCCCTAGCCTGCTGCTCCACTTCCTCGACCGAGCGCGGGCCGGGTCCCACGTACTTGGCCGTGGGCCTGATCAGCCGCGCCTCGCGCTTCTGCTCGAGGATGTGCGCGGACCAGCCGGCCACCCGCGCGCAGGTGAACATCGGCGTGAAGAGATCCGGCGGGACGCCGGCGAAGTCGAGCACCACGGCGGACCAGAACTCCACGTTCGTGGCGAGCACACGGTCGGGCTTGCGCGCCTGAAGCTCCTTCAGGGCGGCCTCCTCGAGCCGCTCGGCCACCTCGGCACGCGGCGCGCCCACCTCCTTGGCGGTGCGGCGCAACACCCGGGCCCGCGGGTCCTCGGCGCGGTAGACGCGGTGGCCGAAGCCCATGAGCCGCTCGCCGCGGTCGAGCAGGTCCTTCACGTACTTGTCGGCGTCGCCCGCCTGCTCCACGTCGTCGAGCATCTTCAACACTCGCGAGGGAGCCCCGCCGTGGAGCGGGCCGGAGAGGGCGCCCACGGCCGCAGACAGGCAGGCGGCAACGTCCGCGCCGGTGGACGCGCATACTCGCGCGGTGAAGGTGGAGGCGTTCATGCCGTGCTCGGCGGCGGAGATCCAGTACGCGTCGATCGCCTTCACGTGATCCGGATTGGCCTCGCCGCGCCAGCGGATGAGGAAGCGCTCGGGGATGCTCGTGGCCTTGTCGACCTCCGCCTGCGGGATCGGCGGCTTGCCCGCTCCGCGCGCGGACTGCGCGACGAACGAGAGCGCCATCACCGATGCGCGGGCGAGGTCGCGCCGCGCCTGCTCATCGTCGATGTCGATGAGCTCCTTGAGGCCCCACTCGGGGGAGAGCATCGCGAGCGCGCTCTGCACGTCCACGCGCGGGTTGCCCGAGCGAATGGTGAGCGGGTGCGGCTCGGCCGGCGGCAGGCCGGGCTCGAACGTCCCGTCCACGAGCAGGCCCCAGACGTTCTCGAAACGCACATTCCCGACGAGCTCCTCGATGTCCACGCCGCGGTAGCGCAGTGCGCCACCCGCCTTATCGGGCTCGGCAATCTCTGTGGCGAAGGCGACTACGCCCTCGAGGCCGGACTGGACCTCGCTCATATTCGGCAACTCCCACTGGTTGGTTCTTCAGGCCTCGCTGAGGATATTGAAACCAGTAGGGCGTAAGGAGTTGGAGTAGGGAGAGCGGCTCCCCGGCCGCGCCGTTGGGCGCGACCGGGGACCGTTTCGCTAATGGACCTTCTTCCTCGCGGTACCCAGCGCGAGTGTCAGGCCCTGGGTCGTGGATGCGATGCTGCCCGACGACCCGGTGGAGGCGATCGCCAGTGCCTTCAGGTGGCCCTTGCGGTCAGCCAGCCGTTCGGTGCCCTTCAGCACCTTCACCCTCAGTGTCTCCGAGGCGCCGGGGGCGACGTCATAGCGCGCGCTGCCCAACTCGAAGATCACGCTCAGGCCGGCGACGTGAACGCGGTGGGCGGTGCGCAGGATGAGCGAGCCGGTGCAGTGGCCGGGCGAATCCGCCGGGCAGCTCACCTTGATCGCCGCGATGCGGCCAGACTTCCTCACCTTCACGGTGCCGCCCGCGATCGTCACCGGGCGGGTGGCGGTGTTGGCCGGCACCTGCGCATCGACCTGCGGCCGGTCCACCGTCTCGAAGCCGTCGAGGGTGTCGAGATCCGGCGTGTCCGCCACGACCGAGTCGTTGCCCGTGCCGCCACGCGCCACGTCGGCCGTGTTGTCGCGGATGTTGACGGTGTCGTTGCCGTCATCACCGGAGACCACGTCGAGACCGCCCCCCGGATTGATCGTGTCGTCACCCGATCCGCCCAGGAAGGTCTCCGAGCCGCTGCCGCCCGTGAGCGTGTCGTTGCCCGGGCCGCCGGCGGCCGTGACCTCGAAAGCGCCGACGTCACCGACGGTGATCGCGTCGTCGCCCCCGAGCCCGTTCGCGTGCATCGTCTCGCTGGAGCCGATGTCGAGCGAGAACGGGACGAGGTTCGTGCGCTCGAAGTCGATGCGGTCTCCGTTCGGGTGGACGTTGAACATGTCACCCGCGGTCGGGGAGCCGTTCACCTCGATGTCGTCGCGGCCGTCGTCGCCGTTCATGACATCCGTGCCGTCGCCGTTGTTCCAGACGAGCGTGTCGTCGTCCGCATCACCGTTCATGGTGTCGCTGCCGCGGTCGCCGACGATCCGGTCGTCACCTGCGCCGCCGTCGAGGATGTCGTTGCCCTCGCCGCCGACGATGAGGTCGGGCCCATCGGAGCCTTTGATCACGTCGTCTCCGGCACCACCATCAACAGCAAGCTGCGTCCGCGCGCCCACGCCGTCGACCGAGGTGAGCGAGTCGTCCCCTCCAAGGCCGTTGACCTGGAAGTGCTCCGTGGTGGTCTGGAGGGTGAACGGCACCAGGTTCGTTCGCTTGAACACGATGCGACCCGACTGCGCGTCCGGCGCGATGGTGAACGTGTCACCCAGCGTGGCGTTTCCGTTCACCTCGGCGGTGTCGTTGCCGTTCCCGCCGTCCATGTTGTCCGAGCCGTCGCCGTTGTTCCACACCAGGGTGTCGTTGCCGTCGTCGCCGTTCATGATGTCGGCGCCCTTCGCCCCGATCAGGCGATCGTTCCCGGCACCTCCGTTGAGGAGGTCGTTGGTGTCCGCGCCGGTGAGGACATCGTCACCGCCGTTGCCATTCAGCAACACGCCGAAGACCTCGGTGGGCTTGGCCAGGACGGTGATCGTGTCGTTGCCGTCGCCGCCGTTTACGACCACGGAGAACGTGCCGTCGGCGGGGACGGTCTGAGTCCCGGGGGTCGCGCTGTCCCAGTCGGCGCCGCTGGCCAGACCGCCCGTGGTCTGCCCGTGGACGAGCACGCCGCCGGACACGGAAACCGTGACGTTGTCGTCCGCGCCGTCGAGGTTGAGCGTCGCGGTCGTACCGTCGGTCGTTGCCGAGGTGACGGCCGCGTGTGCAGGTAAGGCGTGGATGCCAAAGCCGGCGAGCGTCGCTCCCAGCGTGGCCAGTAGCAGTGAGGGTTTCACCTTGAGTCCTTTCGTTGCGGGGTGGGGTCCGCAACAAGGACGCACGCCTCCTCGGAAACCTTTCCGGCCGCCGGCTCCTCCGGCGCGAGCGCCTCGGCCACCCTCTGCCGGGCCCGGAAGACGCGGCTCGTGAGGGTGGACTCGCGAACGCGAAGCGCATGGGCCGCTTCCCGATAGGTGAGCCCGGCGACGTCAACGGCAACGAGCGCATCGCGGAAGTTCGGCGGAAGCGCGGCGATCGCGTCGTAGACGAGGCGTGACTCCACGATCTCTGCCGGTTGCCGCGAGGATCCGTCCTCGAAGCTGTCGATCTCAGCGGCGGTCGCTAGCGCCGGCCTCACACTGTCGCGCCGGTACTGGCTGATGAACATGTTGCGCAATACGCGCACCAGGTAGCCGAGGTCGTCGTCGCCGCGGAGAAAGCGTGGCTTGGCCAGCACCCGCACATAGGTGTCCTGCACGAGGTCCTCGGCGCGCTCCCGCGAGCCGCAGAGCGCCAGCGCGACGCGGTAGAGCCGGTCGAGATGATCCCCGATCCTCTCCGGATCGAGACGTCGTGTCATGACACGAGCGCCCGGACGTCGTCGGCGGTGAGCGGCTGGCCACCGATCCCCCACTCCCCGCTGCCGATCTCCTCGACCACGCACCAGGTGATCCGGCGCATGTTCTCGCCGACGATCTCCACGAGCGTCTCGCTGAGACGCTGCACGATCTCCCGCTTCTGCGGCGCGGTGAAGACGCCCTCGATGAGCTTTACCTGGATGAGCGGCATGTCGTCCTCCTTGTCCGGACTGGTTGCTGGTGCCGCTCATGCTCGGCTCGGCGAGCGCCCCGCACATCGGGCGCATCCCTGACATGGACCCCTGAACATTGCGCCCGCGCCCATACGGGCATACGATCCGCCGGCCCATGAACACGCCCGCGGTTGCTCGGCCGGTCGCCCTGCTCGAGCGCGAGCACGAGGTCGAGCGCATCCGGGCCGTGCTCCATTCGGCGGGCCGCCGCGACGGCGGCGCGCTGTTGATCGAGGCCGCTCCGGGCATGGGGAAGTCGCGCCTGCTCGACGAGGCACGCTGCTGCGCCGAACACATCGGCCTGCGGCTTCTCCAGGCCCGCGCCACGCAGATGGAGAGTGGTTTCCCGTTCGGGATCGTCCGCCAGCTCTTCGAATTGCCGTTGCGGGACGCCGCCCAGGCCGAGCGCGATCGCTGGCTCGAGGGCGCGGCGAGCCTGGCGGCGGACCTTCTCACCGGGGCGCCGATCGGGTCCACGGGAAGTGCGCCTGGCGTGGATCCCGAGTATGCCTGGCACCACGGCCTCTACTGGCTCGCGTCGAACCTCGCCGCCGACACGCCTGCCGTACTCCTGATCGATGACCTGCACTGGTGCGACGGGCCATCCGCCCGCGCACTTTCGTTCATCGCGCGACGGCTCGAGGGACAGCCGCTCGCCATCGTCCTCGCCACGCGCCCGCTCGATCCCGCGGTCACGCCCGAGGCGGCGGCGCTCGCATCGGATCCCTCAACTCAAACTCTTCGTCCCGCGCCCCTCACGCAAGCGGCGGTGGGCGCACTCGTGGCCGCGCGGCTGGGCGGCCGGCCCGATGAAGCGTTCGTCCTGGCGTGCGCGGATGTGACCGGCGGCAATCCGTTCCTGATCGGTGAGCTTCTGGACGAGGTCGCGGCGCGCGGCTTGGCGCCCACGTCGGCGGATGCCGCCCAGGTCGCGACACTCGTGCCGCGCGGCGTGGCCAACAGCGTTCTGCTCCGCCTCTCGCGTCTGCCGCCGACCGCCGGCGCGCTGGCCCGCGCCCTCAGCGTTCTCGGGGACGGCGCCAGCGTGCGCGATGCTGCCCGCCTGGCGCGGGTGGACGGTGCCGAGCTCGAGTCGGCCAGCGCGGCCCTCGTATTTGCCGGTGTCGTGGAAGCGGGCGGGAGCATGCGTTTCGTCCACCCGATCCTCGGCACGGCGATCTATGGAGATCTCTCACCCGCTGAACGCGAGCGGCTCCATTACGCCGCGGCCACGATCCTGCGCGAACGCGGCGCTCCGGCCGGCCAGATCGCCGCTCAGGTCATGCATACCGAGCCGACCGGCAATCCGGCAGCCGTGGAGCTGTTGCGAGAAGCGGCCCGTGACGCGTTTGCCTTGGGCGACGCTGCCGGCGCGAGCCGTCTGCTCCTGCGGGCAATCGACGAGCCTCCCGCCGAGGTGGACCGGAGCGCGGTGATGCTTGAGCTGGGTCGGGCGCAGGCGCGTGCCGGCGCGCCCGACGCGATCGCCCTACTCAGCGAGATCGTCGAGCACGCCGATGACTCGGCAGCTGCCGCCACTGCGGCCATCGAGCTGGCCAACATGCTCCTGTTCGCCGGCCGCGCCGCGGAGGGAGCGGCCATCCTCCGCCGCGCACGCGACCACGTGGGCGACGAGGACCGCGTTCGGGAGCGGCTCGAGGTCGCGCTGATGGGCATCAGCTGCAGCTCGGTGGCGGCCAAGCGCGAGGCGGACGAGTCGATGGTGGGGTTCTGCTCGTCGCAGCGCCGGGCGGACGGTCAGCTGCCGGCTACCACGCTCGTGACCCTGGCGCTGGACGAGATCATGCGCCCGGGCTCCGCAGCACGGGCAGGGGATCTCGCGGAAAGGGCGCTTGCGGCGGGTCTGCCGACGGAGCCGCATCGGGCGTGGGCTCTCCTGGCACTTGCCGTGCTCACCGTCGCGGATCGCTTCGACACGGCGCTGCTGCACGCGAACGAGGTGCTCGCCGAGGCTCAGCAGCGCGGGGCCGCCCTCACGGTGTCGTCAGTGCTGGCTCATCGCGCGTTCATCGAGGTGCGCCGCGGCGACCTCACTGCCGCCGAGGTGCACGCCCACGCGGCCATCGAACTGGCGTCGGACCTCGCCGGCTCCGAGTTCGTGCTCGCTCTGGCCGTGCCATCGGCCGTGCTCGCGGGCCTGGATCGCGGCGAGACCCCGGAGTCCCTGCGCCGACTCTTTGACCGAGCCGGCGTTCGATTGGACACGGAGCTGATCGCCGGTTCCGAACTGCGTTACGCATCCGGCGTGCTTCGCGCGGCTGCGGGCAACCACGAGTCAGCAGTGGAGGAGCTTCGCGATTGGGGCCTCGCAAACGCGACGTTCGGGGGCGGGAACCCGGCAGTGAGCCCATGGCGCTCGACTGCCGCGCTGTCGCTGGCGAAGCTCGGCCGTCACAAGGACGCCTGTGATCTGGCCGACGACGAGCTGAGCCGCGCGCGGGCCTTCGGCGCTTCACGCGCGATCGGGATCGCGCTGCGCACCTGTGCTCTCGTCGGCCGCTCTGACGATCGAGAGGCGCTGCTCAAGGCGGCCTGTGACGTTCTTGACAGGTCGCCGGCCCGACTCGAGAACGGCCGTGCGCTGATCGATCTGGGGGCCACGCTCCGGGCAGCCGGCCAGCGCAAGGCGGCCCGGGAACCGCTGCTCGAGGGACTCGAGCTGGCGGGGCGGTGTGGCGCTCGCCGTCTGGAGAGCCGAGCGCGCGCGGAGCTTGGAGCCATCGGCGTCCGTCCTCGCAGCACCGATCGCAGCGGCACAGACTCGCTGACGCCGAGCGAGCGGCGCGTGGTGGACCTGGCCGCGGCGGGCGGCACGAACCGCGAGATCGCGCAGACGCTGTTCGTCACGGAGAAGACCGTCGAGACGCACCTCGGCCGCGCGTTCCGTAAGCTCGACATCTCCTCCCGGCGACAGCTTCCCGACGCGCTCGCGCACGCTGGGAGCGATCACCTCAAGATGCCGTAGCCGGCGAAGCGCCTGATCGGCGAGTGGCGCCTCGGCCGGTTCAGGGTCCGCCTGTACTCCGGCACGTGCGTCTCGGCGGGAATTGGGCTCTTAGTCCGCTTCATATAGAAGAAGACGCATGCGCCGGGCGGTTACTTCCTGACGGTTCGCTCGCTGTAGCCGCGGCCGAGCGTGCGCATCGGTCCACTGGCCGGGAGGTTTGGCCACAAGGACTGAATCGGCGGGCGCTTGCGCTACTTGAATGCAATTTCCGCGGCTGCTGCCGATTAGCCGGGGTGTGACGGACCGATCTGATCGCAGGTCCAGCGCCGCCTGGTGGACGCAGCAGTTCAACGACCTCCTGGCCACCACCTCGGCGGCTCAGGGGGTACGCGCTGCCCGGACGGCGGCCATCAAGAAGCTCGGCGAAGATGTGGGCGCCGACTTCGGCGCAATGCTCGGGCGGGGCGCGCCGATCGACTGGTACGGCTTCGGGGACGGCTCCGCGCCGGGCGAGGGCCTGCTGCGCGCGGCTCAACAGGGGGGTGGCGAGGTGGAGCTGCCGGGGCTTGGGCGCTGCCACACGATCGTCGGCCACCTCGATCATGGCGAGGTGGTCCTCGGCCGGGTTGGCCGCTCCGATTTCGATCAGGCGGAGCGGCACCTGCTCGAGGGCCTCGCGCGGCTGCTCGAAATCATCCTCAGGCTCGAGCGCCGGCGGATCCTGCTCGAGCAGCTCACCTCGATCCAGGAGGCGATCTCGCGCCGCGCCTCGCTGCAGGAGGTGTTCGACACCATCGTGCACGCGGCGGCGCGGCTGCTCGATCTCGAGATGGTGGCGATCCGCGTGGCGGACTCCGACGATCCCGGGCGAATGAGCACGCCGGCGGTGATCGGGCATCCACCCGAGCTGGTGGAGGCGCTGCGCTATGGCCAGACGAACGCGGGCGCCACGGCGGCGGCGCCGGAACTCGGACGGCTGGTGGTGCTCGACGACTACCAGAGCGCTCCCGGTGCGCGCCCAGAGGCCGTGGCGTACGGCGTGACCACCTCGATGGCCGCCCCACTCCACGAGCACGGCAGCGTGATCGGCAGCCTGGTGGTGAGCTCACGCGAGCGCGACCGCCACTTCACCGCGGTGGATCAGGACATGTTCGTCGCGTTCTGCGAGCACGCGAGCCTTGCCCTCGCCGCCGCGCGCACGGGCGACACGATGCGCCAGGCCCTCACCGATCCCCTCACCGGGCTCGCCAACCGGGCTCTCTTCATGGACCGCCTCGACCACTCGCTCGCCCGCGCGGCGAGAAGGGGCGCGGCTGTGAGCGTGATCTTCGTGGACCTCGACCGCTTCAAGCTCGTGAACGACACCCTCGGCCACGCGGAGGGCGACAAGCTGCTTTTCGATGTGGCGGCCCGCATTCGCGGCTGCCTGCGGCGGGCCGAGACGGCCGCGCGGCTTGGCGGCGACGAGTTCGCGATCCTGCTGGAGGAGGCGAGGGACGAGATGGCGGCTGCACATGTGGCTCAGCGCGTGGCGTCCGCTCTGCGCGAGCCGTTCATGCTCGGCGACCGTGAGGTGTTCGTCACCTGCAGCATCGGAATCGCGGTGGGCACGGTGGAGGACGCCGAGACGCTCCTTCGCAACGCCGACGTGGCGATGTACCGGGCGAAGGGCCGCGGCAAGGATCGCTACGAGATCTTCGAGCCGGAGATGCATGCGGAAGTGATGGACCGGCTCGCCCTGGAGTCCGAGCTGCGCCGCGCGGTGAAGGGCGACGAGCTGGAGCTCCACTTCCAGCCCGCGTTCAAGCTCGAGAGCGGCGAGGTGCTCGGCGTGGAGGCCCTGGTGCGCTGGCGCCACCCGGAACGCGGGCTCCTGCCGCCGGGCGTGTTCATCCCGCTCGCGGAGGAGAGCGGGCTGATCCTGCCGCTCGGCCGCTGGGTGCTGGACGAGGCGTGCCGGCAGGCCGCGGCCTGGCAGCCCCTGCATCCCCGGCTCCAGGTGGCGGTGAACCTCTCGGCGTGGCAGCTCGAGCAGCCGGACATCGTTGACGAGGTGGCCGCGGTGCTCGAGCGCTGGCAGCTGCCGCCGCGGACGCTGGTGCTCGAGCTCACGGAGACGCTCCTGATGCACGACACCGAGGCGACGATCGCGAAGCTCCAGGCGCTGAAGGAGCTGGAGGTGCGGATCGCCATCGATGACTTCGGCACCGGCTACTCGTCGCTCCAGTACCTCCAGCGCTTCCCGATCGACGTGCTCAAGATCCCCAAGCCGTTCGTGGACGAGCTCGCCGAGGAGGGCAGCTCGGGCGTGCTCGCCAGCATCATCCTCGACCTCTGCCGCCGCATGGACCTCGGCACGGTGGCCGAGGGGATCGAGACGGAGAAGCAGGCGCAGCGGCTGCGTGAGCTCGGCTGCCCGTGGGGTCAGGGCTTCGCGTTCGCCAAGCCGATGCCCGTGCGTGAGCTGATGGAGTTCCTCTCGGCGCTCGCGCTCACGTCCTGAAGTGGAACAGGAGCGGGAGGATGAAGGTCGCCAGGAAGATCAGGGCGACCCCGGTGGCCACCAGCGTCTTCGTCTTCGTCATGTGGCCGAGCACGGCGATCACGAAGCCCACCGCCAGAAGGATCACGTAGCGCTTGGGATCGGTGCCGACGTCCTGGCTCGGAAGGCCGGGGAGGTCGCCAAGGGGCAGCATCCCGCGAAAAGTATCCTTGCCGCATGCCGGGTGCGGAACAGGGCGGAGTGGCCGCGATGCGGGACTCGCTCGAGCGAGTGGGTTACCTCGCGGGCGAATCCACCGCGCTCGTGGCGTATCTCGCGAGCGAGCTCGGCAAGCCGGTGCTCGTGGAAGGGCCGGCCGGGGTGGGCAAGACCGAGCTGGCAAAGGCTCTGTCCCGCGCCACCGGTCGCAAGCTGATCCGCCTCCAGTGCTACGAGGGGCTCGACGAGGCGAAGGCCCTCTACGAGTGGAACTACCGCAAGCAGCTGCTGCGCATCCAGACCGAGGCTGACGGCGCCGGCTGGGAGCAGGTGCAGGACGACATCTTCGGCGAGGAGTTCCTTCTCACGCGCCCGCTGCTCCAGGGGATCGCCTCGGACGATCCGGTGGTGCTCCTGATCGACGAGATCGACAAGACCGACCAGGAGTTCGAGGCGATGCTGCTCGAGGTGCTGTCGGACTTCCAGATCTCGATTCCCGAGCTGGGCGTCGTGGAGGCGAAGAGCATGCCGCTCGTGCTGCTCACGTCAAACAACTCGCGCGAGCTCACGGAAGCTTTGAAGCGGCGCTGCCTCTACCTCTGGCTCGACTATCCGGACGTGGAGCGCGAGCTCGAGATCGTGCGGCTGCACGCGCCGGAGCTGGATGGGGACGTGGCGCGCAAGCTCGTGGAGGTGGTGCACATGGTGCGCGGGCTCGACCTGAAGAAACCGCCGTCCATCGCCGAGTCGATCGACTGGGCGCGCGCCCTGATCCTGCTGGGAGCCGACGACGTGGACCGTTCCGTGCTCGAGCGGACGATGAGCATCATCGTGAAGCACCGCACGGACCTCGACGTGGTGGCCGAGCGCGTGGGAGTGAAGCTCCAGGATGGCCTCGTCGGGCGGCAGCAGCAGGCCGGGTAAGCCCGCGCTGTACGGCGGCCTGCCCGAGCCAGGGCCGCCCGGCTTCGCGGCCCGGCTGCTCGAGTTCGCGGACGAGCTGCGGCGCGAGGGGATGGCCGTGGGCACGTCCGAGCTGCTCGACTCCTTCGCCGCGCTGTCGCACCTGAGCTGGACCGAGCAGGAGGACTTCCGCGAGGCGCTCGCGGCCACGCTCGCCAAGTCGCAGGAGGACAGGCGCGTGTTCGAGCTGGTGTTCGACCGCTTCTTCTTCCGCGCCGTGGAGCGCGAGGCGGTGCAGCGCGGCCTGCGCGAGGAGCGCTTCGAGGGCGGCGAGCGGATGGACCTCGAGGAGCTGCGCGAGCGCATCGCGCAGGCGATCCGCGAGGGATCAGACGGCGAGATGCGCGACATGGCGCGGCTCGCGATCGCCGCCTTCGGCCGCCAGGGCGAGGGCTCCGGCGTGATCGGCGTGGACGTGCAGCGCATCCGGCGAACGCTCGGGCTGAAGGGCGACGCCGGCCGCGAGCTGCCGGACCCGGACATGGTGCCGCAGGAGCGGCTGCGCGAGTTCGAGCGCCACCTGCGCCGCGAGCTAGAGCGGGCACTGATCGAGCGCACGCAGTCGCTGCCGCCGGCCAAGCCGCTGCAGGAGTTCGACCGCGCGCTGCCCTCCAACCCGCTGCAGGACCTCGCCGCGGTGCACCGCGTGGTGGCGCAGCTCAAGCGCCGGCTCGCCACCCAGGGCCACGAGCTGCGCGGCCGGCGCCGCTCGCAGGTGGTGGACGTGCGGCGGACGATGCGCGCCTCTCTGGAGACCGGCGGGGTGCCGCTGAGGCTCAAGTACCGCCCGCGCCGCCCGCGCCGGCCGGAGCTCTACGTGCTGTGCGACGTGTCCACGAGCGTGACGAGCGCGAGCGTGTTCTTCCTGTCCGTGCTCCACGCGCTGCACGACTCGTTCCGGAAGCTGCGCTCGTTCGTCTTCGTGGAACGGATCTCCGAGGTGACGGACGTGTTCGAGCGCGAGCGCTCGTTCGAGGCGGTATCACGCGCGATTGCGAGTGACGCCGGCGTGGCGGACATCTCCGGCTACACCGACTACGGCCGGGTGTGGCTCGAGTTCCTCGACAAGGTGGTGGACGACCTCGATCCGCGCTCGACCGTGATCGTGCTGGGCGACGCGCGCACCAACGGCCGCGAGCCGCATGCCCGCGCGTTCGGCGCGGTGGCGGAGCGCGCCGGCCGGATGTTCTGGATGAACCCGGAGCCGCGCCTGTACTGGAACTACGGCGACTCCGTGATGTCGGTGTACGAGCCCTACTGCGACGGCGTGTTCGAGTGCTGGACGACGAAGCAGCTCGAGGGCTTCGTGAACGCGCTCACACAGCAGCGGCCGGCGGCATAGGACAAGACAGCGAGAGGGGCGGTCTCCCCGACCGCCCCTCTCCATGTTGCCTCCCTGGCGGCTGATCAGCTGCTGAAGCTGAAGTAGTGCGGCCGCTGACCGTGCGCCTCCACGGTCAGGCTGTTGAGCCAGCCTGAGAGCGGAGTGGTCGCGCATGAGAACCCGGTGGTGACGACGATGTAACTGATCGTCTCCGCGCCGTGATCGTTCACAACGGTGTCCCAGGACGCGCCGTTCACGCCGTAGGGACCGCTGCCGTCGCCCGCGTCGTCGTCGTAGCGGACGATGCCATGGGTGACGTCGTAATGAACCGTCTTGCCGCTCTTCTCCGTCGGTGCGCCCGTGCCCTGGGTATTCGGCGAGAACACCACGTCATCGTTCGCCGAGTTGAGGAACACGCGCAGGTACGGCGCGTCGCACTGCGAGTCGGTGGCCTCGGAGTAGCCGGCCGTGTACGCGAGCTGACCGAGGTCCCTCAGCTTGAGGCCGGCGACCCCCGTGTACTTCACGCTGCCGCCGGTCGAGCTGTCGGCGTAGGGGCCGAACTGCACGCCGCCCGGCGTGAGCGTGACGGACGGGTTGGTGACGGAGAAGTCACCCGTGAGCGAGCGCACGAGGTCCGTGGCGTCCTTACCTGCGGCGCCGTCGTGACCCGGAGCACCATCATGACCCGGAGCGCCGTTCGCGCCGGCGGCCCCGGGCGCGCCCGTCTGAACGCGAAGCTTCGCGCCGTTGCGGATCGCCCGCTGCACGGACGGCGAGAGCTTGCTCAGCGAGATGGTGCGGTTGTGGATGTCCTTACCCCTGATCGTGCCGTCCTTGATGTCCGAGGACGTGATCAGGTGTGCTGCCTCGGCCGAGCCGCCGGCGACCACGAGGATCACCGCCGCCAGCACGAAAATGCTCTTCTTCATGCGACAAAGGTCCTTTCACGGCGGATCGAGGGCCCGCCGTACGCCCTCCCAGCCGCCCCCTCGATCGCAGGGGCGAGCGAGCGCGGGTGGCGCCGATTTCGTCCCGGTTTCGATCCCGGCGGTGGATCGATAAACAGATCTCCACCGCTCAAAGGGCCAGCACGATCAACGTATGTGTGGGTCGTCCTTTTGTCCAGGGGGCCATGTCAGTGGCATGACGAGCAGGTCAAACGCGGCCGAGCGGTAGACTTGCGTGCGTCAACAGGGGGGCTCGCGGGTAGGCGGGCTGAGATAGCGCCTCTGACAGATGTCTCCTGGCGCTGACCCTTCGAACCTGTGGGGTAATGCCCGCGGAGGGAGCAATGCAGACGAGGATCGAGGCTCCCGCACAGGAGCCTCTCTCTTTGGGACAGACGGCGGTGGCGGCAAGCGGTGTGGGCCGCGCCTACCGCTCGCGGCGAAAGACGGTCACCGCGCTGGAGGGCGTGGAACTCGACGTGCGCTCCGGCGAGGTCGTGGCGGTGGTCGGTCCGTCGGGCTGCGGCAAGTCGACGCTGCTCGAGCTCTTTGCCGGATTGCAGGCACCCGACGCAGGTGAGATCCGCGGCGGCGGCCTCGGCACGTGCGCGTTCATGCCCCAGCGCGACCTGCTGCTTCCGTGGCGCGATGGGCTCGGCAACGCGGCGCTCGCGCTCGAATGCAAGGGCGTGGGACGCGCGGCCGCGCGGCGGGCGGCGGCGCCGCTGTTCGAGCGCTTTGGCCTCGCGGAGTTCGAGCGCTCGTACCCGCGGGAGCTCTCCGGCGGCATGCGGCAGCGCGTGGCGTTCCTGCGCACGCTGCTCGCCGGCCGGCCCGTGCTGCTGCTCGACGAGCCGTTCGCGGCGCTCGACTCGATCACGCGGGCGTCGATGCAGGAGTGGCTCGCGGAGGCGCTGGCGAGCGAGCCGCGCACCGTGGTGCTGGTCACCCACGACGTGGAGGAGGCGCTGTTCCTGGCAGACCGCGTGGCGGTGATGTCGCCGCGGCCGGGGCGGATCGTGGACGAGCTGAAGGTGCCGTTCAAGCGGCCGCGGAAGCGGCGCGAGACCGTCACCTCCCCCGCCTTCACGGAGCTCAAGGAGCACGCGCTGGAGGCGCTCGGACAATGATCCTCAGGCGCTACCTCCCGGCCGCGCTGCTGCTCTGCGCGTTCGTCGGCATCTGGCAGGCGGTGGCCTCGCTCCCAGGCGTGGACAACCTCACCCTCGCCTCGCCCGTAGAGACCTGGCACTCGCTGAAGGTCGATCACGCACTGCTCTTCTCGAACATGTGGGTGACGCTCGAGGAGGTGGCGCTGGGCCTCGCCATCGCGGTCGTGGCCGGCGTGGGCAGCGCCGTGCTCATGCACATGTTCCGCCCGCTGCGCGACGCGGCCTACCCGCTGCTCGTGGCCTCCCAGGCGATCCCGATCGTGGTGCTCGCACCGCTGTTTGTGCTGGCGTTCGACTACGGCATCGGGCCGAAGCTCGCGATCGTCGCGCTGATCTGCTTCTTCCCGCTCACGGTGAACATGCTCGACGGCCTGCGCTCGGTGGACCCGGAGCTCCTCAAGCTCATGCGCACGCTCGGCTCCTCGCGCCTCGGCACGCTCGTGCGGGTGGAGCTGCCGTCGTCGCTGCCGTTCTTCTTCAGCGGCCTGCGCATCGCGGCCACCGTGTCCGTCATCGGTGCCGTGTTCGGCGAATGGGCCGGGGCGGACCGCGGGCTCGGGCGCCTCGTGCTGCTCGGAAACAACCAGCTTCAGACGCCGCGGGTATACGCGGGCGTCGTGATCCTCACTCTCATGGCCGTCGCTCTGTTCGTGCTCGTCACGCTCGCCGAGCGCGTGGCCGTGCCCTGGAACCAAGGAGAAGACCACGTATGAACCGCCGACCCCTGTTGCTCGCAATCGCCGCCATCGCGCTCGCCGCAGCGCTACTCGTCACGGGCTGCGGGACGAAGAAGGAGCAGACGGAGCCGAGCGGGCTCGTGCCGTTCGAGCTGATGCTCGACTACTTCCCCAACGCGGACCACGCAGCGATCTACGCGGCGCAGTCGCAGGGCTACTTCAAGCAGGCGGGGCTCGACCTGAAGATCCGCACGCCAAACGACCCGTCGGTGCCGATCAAGGAGGTGGCGGCGGGCCGCGCGGACCTCGCCATCTCGTACGAGCCGGAGCTCCTGCGCGCGCGTGACGACGGGCTCAGCGTGATCTCGGTGGGCGCGCTCGTGCAGAAGCCGCTCACGTCGATCATCTCGCTCGACAAGCCCGCGATCACGCAGCCGTCACAGCTCGCCGGGAAGACCGTGGGCACGGCCGGGATCGATTACCAGTCCGCGTACCTCAAGACGATCCTTCAGCACGCGCATGTGAACCCGTCGTCGGTGAAGGAGCGCAACGTGGGCTTCAACCTGGTGCCGGCGCTCGTGTCGCACAAGGTGGACGCGATCCTCGGGGGCTACTGGAACTACGAGGCGGTGCAGCTGCGCCTTGCGAACAAGCACCCGCACGTGCTGCGGCTCGAGCAGGTGGGGGTGCCGAACTACAACGAGCTCGTGTTCGTGGCGAACGCCGACGGGCTCGACCAGAACGGCCAGACGATCCGCCGTTTCCTTGGCGCGCTGGCGCGCGGGGTCCGGTTCCTGAAGCACAACCAGGCGGCCGCTGTGGACGCGCTGCTCAAGGCCAACCCGGACCTCGACCCGAAGCTGCAACGCGCCTCCGTACGGGTCACGCTGCCGACCTTCCTACCGCCACCTGGCAAGCCGTTCGGCTGGCAGGATCCCGCCCAATGGGGCGCATTCGCCACCTGGATGCACCAGAACGGGATCCTCAAGAAGGCCGTGGCCACCGGGAGCTTTACGAACCACCTCCTGCCGGGTCAGGGGTTGTAGGGAAGAAACGCCGGAGAGGGTGCGTCTTAGCGAGATAGATGCGCACGCTGAGGCGCCATCCGGTCCGTTCCCTGGCGGTGGCCGCGTTGCTCGCGGCGGTGGCCGTGCTCGCCGTGCCGGCGCTCGCCGCACAGCACAGCCGCACGATCCGCGTGGGCGACTTCTTCTTCTTCAAGGACACGAACCACACGCCGACGGTCCACGTGGCCAAGGGCACGCTCGTGAAGTGGCACTTCGTGGGCGTGGAGACCCACAACGTGACGGTCGAGAGCGGCCCGGCCAGGTTCCACTCGCCCGACAGAGACCACGGCTTCTACAAGCACACGGTCACGAAGCCCGGCACCTACCTGATCGAGTGCACGATCCACGGCTTCAAGATGCGGCTCGTGGTGGCCAAATAGCGCGACCTTCCTAGCCTGAAGTCCGTGCGCCTCGTCACGGCAAGAGGGCTGGTGAAGGCATATGGGAGCGGCCGCGCCGCACGACGGGTGCTCGACGGCGCGGACCTCGAGGTTCACGCGGGTGAGCTCGTCGCGATCGTCGGTCCTTCCGGCTGCGGAAAGTCCACCCTGCTTCACCTGCTCGGCGGGCTCGACCTTCCTGACGAGGGCAGCGTGGAGCTTGGCGGACGGCGTCTCGAGCGCGAGACGGCGCGCGGCCTCACCGAGTTGCGCCGCGACTACGTGGGCTTCGTCTTCCAGTTCTTCCACCTGATCCCAGAGCTCACCGGTGAGGAGAACGTGCTGCTGCCCGCGCGGCTCGCCGCCGATCGCCGCGCCGCGATGCGGCGGGGACGCGCGCTCATCGCCGACCTCGGTCTGAGCGAAGCCGCGCAGCGGCGGCCCGGGCAGCTCTCCGGCGGCGAGCAGCAGCGCCTCTCCATCGCCCGCGCGCTGGTGAACGATCCGCGGCTTCTGCTTGTGGACGAGCCCACCGGGAACCTCGACGAGGAGTCGGGGCACCACGTGCTCGAGCTGCTGCGCGAGCTCGCCTCTGGTGACCGCGCCGTTGTGCTCGTGACACATGACGCGGAGGCGGCGCAAATCGCGGACCGCGTGCTGCGCGTGCAACAGGGGCGGCTCGAGAGATGAGGTTGCCGGGCGGGCTCACAGCGTCGGTCAGGCGCCTGGGCGTGCACCCGGGGCGCACGTTTCTGGCGGGGCTCGGGATCGCGGCCGCCGCGGCGATGCTCGGCGCTGCGGTGACGGTGGCCTATGGCCTGCACACCGGCTTCGACCGGTCGGCGCAGCGGGCGGACCTGCCCGACGTGATCGCCCGCTTCGACGACCAGCCGCTCGAGCGGGTGGACACCCGCCTGCGCGCGCTCCCGAATCTGCAGGCTCGCTCGTACCGGCGCGAGTACACCGGGGTGCCGCTGGAGGCGAACGGACAGGGGTCCACGAACGGGGTCGTGCAGCTGATCGCCCCGGGCCGGCGCGGCTACGCCATCGTCGCGGGACGCGACCTGCGCGGTGCGGGCGAAGCGGTGGTGGAGCGCGGGGTGGCCCGCAGCTGGCGGATTCGCGTGGGGCAGGTGATGGACGTGGGCAGCGCTCGCCTGCGGGTGGTGGGCGTGGCGGTGTCGCCCGACAACGTGGCCTTCCCGCTGGCGAAGGGGCCGCGCGTGTACGCGAGCCCCACTGCGCTCGACCACGACTTCAACACGGTGCCGCGCGTGAACATGGCGCTGATCTGGCTCAACGACCGGAGCCTGCTCGACCAGACGCTCGCGCAGGCGAGGGCCGCGAGCTTCGGCATCGGCGGGCTGCGCTTCCTCACGCGCGCCGGCGTGCGCACGACCATCGACCAGGCCGCGGGGATAGTGATCGCGCTGCTCGTGGCGTTCTCGGTGGTGGCCCTCTGCTCGGCGGGCGTGATGCTGATGGCGTCGGCGCAGGCGGAGGTGGAGCGGAGGCTGCAGGGGATCGGCGTGATGCGCGCGATCGGCTTCAGCTCGCGCTCGGTGGTTGGGCAGCACGTGCTCGACGCGAGCGTGCTCGCGCTGCCGGCCGGCGCGGCCGGGATCGCGGCGGG
>DASUWY010000044.1 GCA_036378175.1 Thermoleophilaceae bacterium | reverse complement strand
CCGGGTGCACTTCGTGATCCCCAAGTCGTTCAACGACGCCCAGGACGTGGCGGACAAGTTCAAGGACTCGATCCCGGTGATCCTCAACCTCCAGCAGTCGGACAACCACCTGTCCGTGCGGCTGATCGACTTCGCGTCGGGGCTCACCTACGCGCTCGACGGCGGCATGCAGCGGATCGCCGACAAGGTCTTCCTGCTCACTCCTCGCAACGTCGAGGTGTCGGCGGAAGAGCGCGCGCGGCTGATCGAGAAGGGCTTCTTCAACCAGTCGTAGAGGGCGAGCGCCCCGCGCTCCTATGCTTCGCCGCGAATGCAGCTAGGGCTGATCGGTGCAGGCAACATGGCGACCGCTCTGGCGCGGGGCTTTGGCGAGCCGGTACTCGTGGCGGACGCGGTGCCGGAAAAGGCCGAGGCCCTCGCGGCCGAGCTGGGCGGCGAGGCTCTCGCGTCGAACGCGGAGGTGGCGGCGCGCGCCGACGTGCTGTTGCTCTGCCACAAGCCCGGCCAGCTGGAGGAGGTCGCGCGCTCAACCGAGGGGAAGGCGAAGGCCGTCGTGTCGATCCTGGGCGGCGTGAAGCTCGACGATCTGGAAGACGTCTACCGGCAGCTGCCGGTGTACAGGTTCCTGCCGAGCATCCCCGCCGAGGTGCGCCAGGGCGTGTCCTGTTACGCGCCGGGCCGCCACGCCGCGGAGGGTCCCGAGCGCGAGGTTGTCGAGCTGTTCGAGCGGGTGGGCGTGGTCGTGCGCCTCGACGAGCCGCTGATCGAGCCGGCGATGGCCCTCATGAGCTGCGGGCCCGCCTTCGTCGCGCTTGTGGCCGAGGCGATGGTGGACGCGGGGGTGCGGCACGGCCTCCAGCCGGCGGACGCGAGCCTGATGGCGGTGGAGACGCTGGCCGGCACGGCCGGAGTGCTGCGCGAGAACGGGCACGACACGGCAGGGCTGCGGCGACGAGTCACCTCGCCGGGCGGCTCCACCGCCCGCGGCCTCGAGGCGCTCGAGCGCGCCGGTCTGCGGGCGGCGTTCCACGACGCTGTGACGGCCGTGGTGGAGGGCGGCAAGCGTTGATCCTCCCGCTCGCAATCACGCGCGTGGACGTGGCGAAGTACGTGGAGACGCTGCTGATCGTCTACTACGTGCTGATCTTCGTCCGGATCCTGCTCAGCTGGATCCCGCGGATGCCCTACTACCGCTGGCTCGAGGTGGTGCTCACGTTCATCCACGAGGTCACGGACCCGTACCTGAACATCTTCCGCCGCTTCATGCCGCCGTTGCGCTTCGGCGGCGCCGGAATTGACCTGTCCGCGGCGGTCGCGATGTTCGTGCTGATCATCGTGGGGCAGATCGTCGTAGGGCTGATCCACGGCTAGTGCGTGCCGTGAGTCGGAATTTCGGCTTCGGTTTCCCGAGTGGCTGGACGTGGCTGACGACGCACGTGGGATGAGTCGATGCTGGAAGCATCGGCGATTCCCGCGGGTGGCGTTCAGACGCGACCAGACGCCGGGAAGGCGCGCACGAAATGACGGGTCAGGGCACTAGGAAAATGGGGGAGAGTTCGTACCTCTCCGAGCGCGAGGGGGACGTGCTCGTGCGGGTGCGCCTCCAGCCGCGGTCCCGCGGCGACGAGATCGTGGGCGAGCGCGCAGGTTCGCTCCTGGTGCGGGTCACCGCGCCGCCGCTCGATGGGCGCGCGAACGAGGCTCTCTGCCGGCTGCTCGCGAAGGCGGTGGGCGTCGCGCCCGGTCGAGCAAGCGTGGTGAGGGGCGCGTCGGCGCGGGACAAGGTGGTGCGCCTGGTGGGCGTGGGCGTCGCGGCGGCAGGAAAGCGGCTGCCGTGATCTCCGGCTGGCGGAAGGTGCTGATCGTGGTTGGGGCGGTGATGGTGGCCGACCAGCTCACGAAGTCGATCGTCCGCGGCTCGCTCCTGCCCGGGGAGCGGCGCCAGGTGCTGGCGGGCATCCTCGACATCACCAATGCGAACAACAAGGGGATCGCCTTCGGAGCCCTCGCGGGTGGGGGAGCGATAGTGGCAGCCCTCACCGGGCTCGCGCTGGGCGCGCTCGTCGTCTACTTCGTGTTGCGTGCGCGCACGCCGCACCTGTGGCTGCCGGTGGGGCTCCTGCTCGGCGGGGCGCTCGGGAACCTCGCCGACCGCGCCCGGATGGGTTCCGTCACCGACTTCATCGATCCGCGGCTGTGGCCCGCGTTCAACGTGGCGGACATGTGCGTGGTGGTGGGCGTGCTGATCCTGCTCTGGGTGATCGAGGGCGGCTCCTCTCCGTCCGCCGGAACCGGCGGCTGATGGACGCGGTGCGCTTCGTCGCCGGGGCCGAGGACGAGGGGAAGCGCCTCGACGTGCGGCTCGCGGCGGAGCCGCCCGTGGGCTCGCGCGCGAAGGCTCAGAGGCTGATCGACGCCGGGCTCGTGACGGTCGACGGGCGGGCACGCCCCAAGAGCCACGCACTGGCCGTCGGGGAGACGGTGGAGGCCAGGCCCGAGCCACCGCCAGCCCCGGTGGACGAAGCGGCCGGGGAGGGAGTCCCGTTCGAGGTGGTGTACGAGGACGAGCACCTGCTCGTGGTGGACAAGCCCGCCGGCGTGGTGGTGCATCCGGCGGCGGGACACGCCACCGGCACGCTTTCGCAGGCGCTCGCGGCGCGAGGGGCGGCCGGGGGCGATTCGGCGCGGCCCGGGATCGTGCACCGGCTCGATCGGGACACGTCCGGCCTGCTCGTGGTGGCCAAGTCCCAGGCTGTGCACCGGGCGCTTCAGGACCTGATCCGGCGCCGCGAGCTCGAGCGCGAGTACGCGGCGCTCGTGGAGGGGAGACCGGCGCGAAGCGGGACGATCGATGCCCCGGTGGGGCGCGACCGGGTGGAGCGCAAGCTCATCTCCACCCGCACGGACGCGCCGCGCGAGGCGCGCACACACTTCGAGATCGTGGAGGAGCTGCCCCGAACCTCCCTTCTCAGCGTCAGATTGGAGACAGGCCGCACTCACCAGATCCGCGCGCACATGGCCGCGATCGGCCACCCGGTGGTGGGAGATTCCGCTTACGGAGGCGGAAAATCGGGGTCCCGGCTTGGGCTAACGCGCCAATTCCTGCATTCGAAAAAACTGAGGTTTCGACATCCTGTTACGGGGGCATTAATCGGCTGCGAGTCCAAACTACCCCTCGACCTAAGTCGCACGCTCGGCTTAGCCCGAGGGGAGCCAGTCTCCGAAGGGCCAGACGGGGACTGAACATAAGAACGGAGCGGGGCGGTCTTCGGACCGCCTCGTCTTCTTTCTCGGGCGACTTCGTCGCCCTCAGGGAGTTGCAGAGTTGCGGACTTGCAGAGGGGCAGGACTCAGGCGTTTGCTGCTGCCCGGGCCTCTTCCGGGCTTTCGAAGGCCACCATCTCTACGACCTTTCCGTCTCTGAAGGTCGTCAGGTTTGCTCGGGGCTCTGGGGCGTTTGCTGGCTTCAGCAGCACGATCACCTTGTCGCCCGCGTCTATGACGTCCACGAGCTCCGCGGTGAAGCCGTTCTCCAGCGCCTGGCGCATGAAGTGGAGCGCCTCCTCGCGGTTCTGGCAGCCTGATCCCGGATCGCCGCCGTGCCACTTCACGTCGGGGTCCAGGAGTTCCTCGATCACGGAGAGGTCGCCGCTCATCGCCGCCTCGAACCCGCGGCGGGCAGCGTCCACGTTTTCCGCCGACATGACCCCATCTTCTATGCTTCAGCGCTGCAAATCCACCCCCTACCCCGGTGGCTGACTCACGGCCCTGCCCGGCACGAGCCGGGTCCGTGATGGGAGGCCTCCGGGCGGCCAGTACCAGACGACAAGGGAGCATTTCGTGGCTCAGGTAGGAATCAGGGAGCTGCTGGAGGCCGGCGTTCACTTCGGCCATCAGACGCGCCGCTGGAACCCGAAGATGCGCCGCTTCATATTCGGCGAGCGCGGCGGGATCCACATCATCGACCTTCAGCAGACCGAACGGCTGCTGCAACAGGCTCAGGAATTCGCCGCCGAGGTGGCCAGCCGTGGTGGCACCGTGCTGTTCGTCGGCACGAAGAAGCAGGCCCGCGACGCCGTGAAGGAAGCCGCGGAGAAGGGCGGCATGCCGTACGTGAACCAGCGCTGGCTGGGCGGACTGCTCACGAACTTCCAGACGATCAACCGCCGCATCCGGCGGTTGCACCAGCTCACCGACTGGACGCAGGATGGCACGCTCGAGCTGCTGCCCACGCGCGAGCGCATCACGGCCATCAATGAGCGCGAGAAGCTCGAGATGAACCTCGGAGGAGTGCGCGACATGCAGCGCACCCCGGACGCCGTGTTCATCGTGGACCTGAAGACCGAGGCGATCGCGGTGCGCGAGGCAGAGCGGCTTCGCATACCGATCATCGGGCTCGTGGACACCAACGTGGACCCCGACGCCGTCACGTACCCCATCCCCGGCAACGACGACGCGATCCGCTCGTGCAAGATCATCGTCGACGCGATCGGCGACGTGGTGGCAGAGCGCGCCACCCAGTTCCGCGCGGAGGAGGAGGCCGCGCGGCGCGAGCGCGAGGAGCAGGAGCGCCGCGAGGCCGAGGAGCGCGCCCGCCGCGAGGCCGAGGAGGCCGCGGCGCGCGAGGCCGCTCAACGCGAGGCGGACGAGAAGGCGCGGGCACAGGCCGCGGCGCTGGAGCAGCAGGAGCAGCAGCAGCAGCAGGCTGCTGCGGCTGAGGCGTCGCAGGTCGCAGGGTCGCAGGAGGCAGGGTCTGGGGCTCCAAGCCAGGAGCAGACCCAGGAGCAGCAGGAGAACGCCGCAGAGCAGGGAGTGAGTCAGTGAGCACCGTGGAAATCAGCGCAAAGGACGTAAAGGCCCTCCGCGACCGGACGGGCGCGGGGATGATGGACTGCAAGGCCGCCCTTCAGGAGGCCGGCGGCGACGTGGACAAGGCGGTGGAGATCCTGCGCGTGAAGGGACAGGCGCAGGCGCAGAAGAGGAGCGGACGCGTGGCATCCGAGGGCCAGGTGGCGAGCTACATCCACGCGGGCGGCAGGATCGGCGTGCTCGTGGAGGTGAACTGCGAGACCGACTTCGTCGCGCGCAACGAGGACTTCCAGGAGTTCGTGCGCGACGTGGCTCTGCACATCGCGGCCGCAAACCCGGACTTCGTGTCCGAGGAGGACGTGCCCGAGGACGTGAAGCAGGCCGAGGCGCGCATCTTCGAGGAGCAGTCGATGGACAAGCCCGACAACGTGCGCCCGAAGATCGTCGAGGGCCGCATACGTAAGTGGCTCGAAGAGGTCGTGCTGCTCAACCAGGAGCACGTCCACGGGGAGAAGCACGACGGCAAGACCATCGAGCAGCTGCGCCAGGACATCTCCGCGAAGACGGGCGAGAACGTCGTGATCCGCCGCTTCACCCGCTACCAGGTGGGAGAGGAGTAGGCGGCACCGTGGAAGACGGCAGACCCGCCTTCCGCCGCATTCTCCTCAAGCTCTCCGGCGAGGCCCTCATGGGCTCGCTGGACTACGGCGCCGATCCCGAACGCATCGCGGCCATCGCCGAGCAGGTCCACCGCGTGGCGGACCGCGGCGTGGAGGTGGCCATCGTGGTCGGCGGCGGGAACATCTACCGCGGGCTGCAGGGCGCGGCCGAGGGAATGGACCGCGCCACCGGCGACTACATGGGCATGCTCGCCACGGTGCTGAACGCGCTGGCGCTGCAGGACGCGCTCGAGAAGCGCGGCGCACACACGCGCGTGCAGTCCGCGATCACGATCAGCGAGGTGGCCGAGCCGTACATTCGCCGCCGCGCCATGCGCCACCTCGAGAAGGGGCGGATCGTGATCTTCGCGGCGGGCACCGGCAACCCGTTCTTCACCACCGACACCGCGGCCGCGCTGCGGGCGCTCGAGATCCACGCGGAGGCGATCCTCATGGCGAAGAACGCCGTGGAGGGCGTCTATGACGCGGACCCGCGTACGAACCCGAACGCCAATTTCATCCCGGAGATCACCCACCACCAGGCGATCGAGCGGCGGCTGCAGGTGATGGACTCCACCGCGCTGTCCCTGTGTATGGACAACATGCTCCCGATCTACGTGTTCAACGTCGATGACGAGCGCAACATCGACCGGATAGTGTCCGGCGAGCGAGTTGGGACGGTGGTGACGACATGAGCGAATTGATCGATGAGCTCCTGGCGGACGCCGGGGAGCGGATGCAGAAGTCTGTTGAGGCGACGCGCAACGAGTTCTCGACCGTGCGCACCGGACGCGCGTCTCCGCACCTGCTCGACCGCATCGACGTCGATTACTACGGCGCCACCACGCCGCTCCGCCAGCTCGCGAACATCTCGGCCAGCGAGGCGCGCCTTCTGACGGTCACGCCATACGACAAGTCGTCGATCAAGGCGATCGAGAAGTCGATCATGGAGTCCGACATCGGCCTCACGCCGTCGAACGACGGCAGCGTGATCCGGCTCACCATCCCCGAGCTCACCGAGGAGCGCCGGAAGGAGCTCGTCCGCATCGTCCACGGGATCGCCGAGGAGGGCCGGGTGGCGGTCCGCAACGTGCGCCGCGACATCATGCACGACCTCCGTGAGCTCAAGAAGGAGGGCGAGGTGGGGGAGGACGAGGAGCGCCGCGCCGAGACCGAGCTGCAGAAGCTCACCGACAAGCACACCGGCGACATCGACAGCTTCCTCTCGGGCAAGGAAGAAGAGATCCTCGAGGTTTAGCGGCGGCTTCCCGCCCCGCTGCTCGGCATGCCAGCGCGCTACGTCGCCATCATCATGGACGGCAATGGCCGCTGGGCGCAGCAGCGCGAGCTGGATGTGAACGAGGGCCACCGCGAGGGCGCGCGTGCGCTGCGGCGCACGGTGGAGAATGCCGTGGACCTGGGGATCCTCGAACTCACCGCCTACGCGTTCTCGACCGAGAACTGGACGCGCCCGACGCCCGAGGTGGAGGCGATCATGGAGCTGTTCGGCGAGATGATCGAGACGCAGACCCCGGACCTGCTCGAGGAGGGTGTGCGCATGCGCTTCATCGGCCGCCGGGTGGGCGTGTCGAAGGAGCTGCTCGCGCTGATGGACTGGGCCGAGCGCAGCACGGCGGAAAAAACGCGGATGACGCTGTTCGTGGCTTTCAACTACGGCGGGCGCGCTGAGATCCTCGATGCGGCGGAGAGGTATGAAGGTGGAGGCGAGGAAGAGTTCGCGCGCCACCTCTACGCGCCCGAGATGACAGATCCAGACCTCCTGATCCGCACGAGCGGCGAGCGCCGGCTTTCGAACTTCCTGCTCTGGCAGTGCGCCTACTCGGAGCTCGTGTTCTCTGAGGCGCTGTGGCCGGACTTCGACCGCGCGGACCTCGAGGCGGCGCTCGAGGAGTTCGAGCAGCGGCAGCGACGGTTCGGGGCGCGTTAGGACATGGCCAGCGAGCCGCGCCGCCGCCAGCCGGCCCCGCGCCCTCAGCGGCGGAAGCGCCGCCGGCGCGGGCGTTCTGACCTCGGCGCGCGAATCATCGCCGCGCTGCCGGCGATCGCCTTCGCCGTCTTCATCGTGGCCGAGGGCGGGCTCGTGTTCACGATCGGCCTGTTCCTCGTGGGCGCGCTGTGCATGGCGGAGCTCTTCAAGCTCATGCACCAGGCTCGGCCCGTCGCGCTCGCCGGCTATATGGCGCTGCTCGGGCTGCTCCTCGCGGCGCACTTCGGGGACCAGTTCCAGATCCTGCTCGTGTATGTGGCGTCGGTGCCGCTCACGTTCTTCCTCGTGCTTGCCAGACCGCAGCGGGAGAACGTGTCCTGGGGGATCGCTGCCACGCTCCTCGGCATCACGTGGATCGGCATCGCGCTCAGCCACGCGGTGCTGCTGCGCCAGCTTCCGCACGGTGGCGCGATCGTGGTGGGCGTGCTGATCGGAACCTTCGTCGGCGACACCTGCGCGTATCTGGGCGGCAGGGCATGGGGCTCGCGGCCGCTCGCGCCGCGCATCTCGCCCAACAAGACCGTGGAGGGGCTGATCGCGGGAATTGCCGGCGGCACGCTCGCCTTCTGGGGATTCGAGGTGGCCTACCAGCAGTACACGCGCGGCACCCACGCGCTCGCGATCGGCTTCTGCGTCGCGCTCGCCGCCCCGGTGGGCGACCTCTTCGAGTCCCTGATCAAGCGTGACCTGAAGGTGAAGGACACGGGAACGCTGTTCGGCCCGCACGGCGGGGCGCTGGATCGGCTTGATGCGGTGTTCTTCACGGCGGTGACCGGCTATTACGTGGCGCTCGCGTTGCTCTAGGTCGGAGGCGGGAGGTCGGAGGCCGGAGGGTTGACACGGGGAACCCGGCGCAGTCGAATATCCACGGCCGCTCATAGGTGGCAGGGCGCGTGGGGTCGAGTCCTGTCACCTGTAAGCGGCCTCGGACCTCCATCTCGGCGCGAGCCGTTAGGCTCTCGGCGTGCTGAAGGATCTAACCGTCGTGGCGCCCGATCGCCCTGGCACGCTCGCGCACATCGCTGACGCGATAGGAAGTGCGGGCATCAACATCGAGGGCTTCAGCGGCGACCAGGTGGAGGGCAGCTCCGTGATGCACCTGCTCGTGGAGGACGCGCGGACGGTGCGCAAGCTGATGGAGGACGCGGGACTCGACGTGCGCGATGAGCGGGACGTGCTCGTGGTCGACACCGACGACCGGCCGGGCGCGCTCGCCGAGGTCGCGAAACGCATCTCGGCCACCGGTGTGAACATCGACTTCTTCTATGGCGTGCGGGGCCGGCTGATCCTCGGAGTAGAGGATTTCGAGAAGGCAGAGCAGGCGCTCTAACGTCTTTGACCAATCCGTGTACGGATAGCCGTACCGGCGGAACGGGACGCGCCGGTTAACGTCGGCCTCATGGGCAGCAGCGCTCGCCGACTGCTGGTGATGACCGACCGTGAGCGGAAGCGTCTGGAGCGGGCTCTGCACGATGGCGCCCAGCAGCGGCTCGTGGCGGCCACCACCACGCTCGGGCTCGCGCTCCGCCGGCTCGACGCCGGCGAGGACGGCGCGGCCGAGCTCGTGCAGGAGGCGAGCGAGGAGGCCAAGCGCTGCATCGAAGATCTGCGCGACCTCGCCCGCGAGATATATCCCGCGGTGCTCGCGGAGCGGGGACTCGCCAGTGCGCTGAACGACCTGGCGCGGCGGGCTCCCGGGCCCGTGCGGATCGACGGAGTTGCGGAGGTGCAGCTGGCGGAGGCCGTCGAGCTCACCGCGTACTTCGTTGTCTCTCACGCGCTGGCAGGGCTGGCAGAGGGTGAAGACGCCTCGGTGGAGGTGCGCGTCGAGCACGACGCGCTTGTGGTTGACGTCCGCGGGGCCGGCGTTGACGGCGATCGGCTCTCACGTCTGCGGGATCGCGTGGAGGCGCTGAACGGCAGCATTGAGAGCGGCGCGCGGTCGGTGGTGGCCACGATTCCCCTTCAGTGAATCGTTAAGCGGGGCGCGCCTCGGGCGCGCCTATCCTCTGGTTCGTGCGAAGGGTCATCATCCTCGGCTCCACCGGGTCCATCGGCACGCAGGCGCTCGACGTGGTCGAGCGCAGCGCCGACCTCGAGGTGGTGGGGCTCTCGGCCTCCACGAACGTGGAGCAATTGCTCGACCAGGCGCGCCGATTTCGCGTTACGCGCGTCGCGCTGTCCGACGAGACCGCGGCCGCGCAGGCGTCGGAGGCATGGACGGACGGGGAGGTGCTCGCCGGCGCCGAGGGCCTGATCGAGCTGATCACGGAAACCGACGCAGACCTCGTGCTCAACGGCCTCGTGGGCTCAGCCGGTCTCGGCCCCACCGTGGCCACGCTGGGCGAGGGCATCGACCTCGCCCTCGCCAACAAGGAGAGCCTCGTGGTGGGCGGCGAGCTGGTGATGGCGCTGGCAGAGGCCACCGGCGCACGCATCATCCCGGTGGACTCCGAGCATTCTGCGCTTCACCAGCTGATCGCCTCCGAGAAGCCGGGCACCGTGGACAAGCTCGTGCTCACCGCGTCCGGCGGTCCCTTCCGCGGCCGCGCCGCGTCCGAGCTGGCCGGCGTGACCATCGACGAGGCGCTCGCGCATCCCACGTGGGCGATGGGCGGGAAGATCACCATCGACTCGGCCACGCTGATGAACAAGGGACTCGAGCTGATCGAGGCGCACCATCTGTTCGGCGTGGGGTATGAGCGGATCGACGTGGTGGTGCACCCGCAGTCGATCATCCACTCGCTGATCCAGCTGAACGACGGCGCTGCGCTCGCGCACATGGGCTATCCGGACATGCGCGTGCCGATCTCCTACGCCCTGCACTGGCCGGACCGCGCGGACGTGCCCGTGAGGCCGCTCGACCTTGCGGAGCTCGGTCAGCTCACGTTCGAGCAGCCGGACCTCGAGGCGTTCCCCTGCCTCCGTCTCGCGCGCGAGGCAGGCATCTCGGGCGGCACCGCGCCGTGCATCCTCAACGCGGCGAACGAGGTGGCTGTGGGCGCGTTCCTCGACGGCCAGCTCCGGTTCACGGGCATCGCCGGCGTGATCGAGCGCGCGCTGGGCGACATCCCCAGCGAGCCCGTCGGCCACTTCTCGGACCTCTACCGGGCTGACGCCGCGGCACGCGCGAAGGCCGAAGAGCTCATAGAGGCGGTGGCGGCGTGAGCTGGGTGATCATCGTCGCCGGCTTCGTGGTGCTGATCGTGCTGCACGAGCTCGGCCACTTCACCGCCGCGAAGGCGGTGGGCATGCGCGTGGAGCGGTTCGCGCTCTTCTTCCCGCCGCTGATCGTGAAGAAGAAGATCGGCGAGACGGAATACGGCATCGGCGCGATCCCCGCGGGCGGCTACGTGAAGATCAGCGGCATGAATCCGGCGGAGGACCTGCCGGACGAGGTGCGCACGCGCGCGTATTACTCGCAACCCGTGTGGAAGCGCATCGTGGTGGTGGCGGCCGGCCCGTTCGTGAACCTCGTGATCGCCTTCGTCGTGCTCCTCATCTTCTGGGGCGCTCTGGGGGCGCCACAGCAGACGAACGACGTGGGACAGCTGCTGCCCGGCTTCCCGGCGAAGGGCGTGCTTCAGCAGGGCGACCGGATCGTGTCCGTCGACGGCCAGCGCGGCGGCCCGGAGAAGATCTCCAAGGTCATCTCCTCGCACAGGTGCGCCGAGCAGCCGCCGACCGAGGGCTGCGTGGCGCAGACCGCCGCGCATCTCGTGGTGGAGCGCAACGGCCGCCTTGTGGACGTGAGCGTCCGGCCGAAGTTCGACCCGGCCGAGAAGCGCATGCTCGTGGGCTTCAGCTACGCGATCGCGCATCACCCCGAGGGAATCGGCGCCGCGCTGAAGGACAGCGCAAACGACTTCTGGTTCGTGGCGAAGCAGACGGCCAGCCTGCCCGCGCGCATCTTCAACTCGCACGAGCGCAAGCAGATCAGCGGCGTGGTGGGGGTGAGCGACGTGGCCCACACCACGATCCAGACCGATGCCGCGCTGGCGGTGCGCCTCCTCGCGATCGTGTCGCTCTCGCTCGCCATCGTGAACCTCTTCCCGTTCCTGCCGCTCGACGGCGGCCACATCTTCTGGGCCGTGGTCGAGCTCTTCCGCCGCCGCCCGGTGCCCTACAGCGTGATGGAGCGCGCCGGCGTGGTGGGCTTCATGCTGGTGATCATGCTGTTCTTCATCGGCCTCACGAACGACATCGGCCGGATCAACAGCGGAGGCTTCTGACCTGCGATAGTGCCCGCCCAGCGAGGGAGAGGAGTGGGATGGCGACAATCGAGGTGACGCGCTCAGACCGGCCGGTGGGGCTCGGTGCCTCCACGCTCTGCGAGGCATTCCAGCTCACGTCGGCGGAGCACCCGGAGCGCGTGGCGCTGCGTCTCAAGGGCGGCGAGCTCGAGATCACCTGGAGCGAGTACGCGGAGAAGGTCAAGCGGTTGGCGGCGGGCTTCGCCGCGCTCGGCCTCGGTCCGGAGGACACGCTCGGGATCATGCTCACCAACCGGCCCGAGTTCCATTTCGCGGACACCGCGGCGATGCACCTCGGCGCCACGCCCTTCTCGGTCTACAACACCTACTCAGCGGAGCAGATCGAGTACCTCGTGGGCGATGCCGCCAACCCGATCCTCGTCACCGAGCAGGCGTTCGTGGATCGCGTGCTGGAGGTGCAGAAGAACGCGAACTCGCTGAAGCACGTGGTTGTGGTGGACGGCGACGCGCCGGAGGGCGCGCTCACGCTGGACGAGGTGATGGAGAGGGGCCAGGACGGCTTCGACTTCGATGCCTCCTGGCGGGCGGTGAAGCCGGACAGCGTGCTCACGCTCATCTACACCTCGGGCACCACGGGGCCGCCGAAGGGCGTGCAGCTCACGCACGACAACCTGATCCAGGCCGTCCGCTCGTTCGACCAGATCATCGCCTTCCCGAACGACGGCCGGGTGGTGTCGTACCTCCCGATGGCGCACATCGCGGAGCGCAACTGCTCTCACTACCTGCCGCTGATGCTCGGCTTCACGGTCACCTGCTGCCCGGACCCGCGCGAGGTGATCGCCTATCTCCCCGAGGTGCGGCCCACGTGGTTCTTCGCCGTGCCGCGCATCTGGGAGAAGCTCAAGGCCGCGATGGAGGCCGGCATGCAAGCCGAGCAGGACCCCGAGCGCAAGAAGGCCACGCAGTGGGCGCTCGACGTGGGGCTGCGCAGGGTCCGCGCGGAGCAGGCCGGGGAGGAGATCTCCGAGGAGCTCGCCGCCGAGTACGCCAAGGCCGACGAGCAGGTGCTGTCGAAGGTGCGCGCGATGCTCGGGCTCGACGAGCTCGAGTCGCTCAACGTGGGCGCCGCTCCCACTCCGCGCGAGGTGATCGAGTTCTTCCACGCGCTAGGCCTCCCGCTGGCCGAGCTGTGGGGCATGTCCGAGACCACCGGCGCGGGCGCCTGCAACCCGCCCGGCAAGGTGAAGATCGGCACCGTGGGGCCCGCCGCGCCCGGGATCGAGATCAGGCTCGCAGACGACGGTGAGGTGCTGATCCGGGGCCCGGTGGTGATGCCCGGCTACCGCAACTCTCCGGAGAAGACCTCCGAGGCGCTCGACGCCGACGGCTGGCTGCACACGGGCGACATCGGGGAGTTCGACGAGGACGGCTACCTCAAGATTGTCGACCGCAAGAAGGAGCTGATCATCAACGCCGGCGGCAAGAACATGTCGCCCGCGAACATCGAGGCGAAGGTGAAGGCGGCGCACCCGCTTATCGGCCAGGTGGTGGCGATCGGCGATGGCCGTCCCTACAACGTGGCGCTCATCACGCTCGACCCGGACGTCGCGCCGGCCTTTGCGCAGCAGCACGGGATCGAGGACACCTCGTTCGAGAACCTGGCCACCGAGCAGGCGGTGATCGACGAGGTCCAGAAGGGCGTGGATGCTGGTAACCAGTCGCTCGCGCGGGTGGAGCAGATCAAGAAGTTCAAGCTGCTGCCAACCGATTGGGAGCCGGGCGGGGAGGAGCTCACGCCGACGATGAAGCTCAAGCGCAAGCCGATCGCCGAGAAGTACGCGGCCGAGATCGAGGAGCTCTACAGCTCCTAGCCGCTCAAGTCGCAGCGTCCCACACCGATCACAGGTATGTGCGTGTTCGATCTCGCGGGGCTGCGGTCGGCCTCGCTGCAATCGCCTGCCTGAGCCTGCCGGCCGCGGGTCACGCGGCCAAGCCGCTCGGGCCTGCCGCCCGGCACGTGCGGGCCCTCGCAGCCGCCGCGCCGGGCGTGAAGAGGTTCCTCCACTCGCATCCAGGCGCGCGCGCCAGGGCGCCGTACTGGGACCGCAACCGCTGGCGCGTGGACTACTCCCTGCATGGGCACGTGGAGCTCGAGGTGGTGCTCGACCGCGGCTACCGCATGCTCGGCGTCTGGAAGGGGCTCCAGGCACGCGCCGAGTTCACCAGGGGAGGCTTCGGCGAACTGTTCGACTCGCCATGGCTGATCGTGGGCTTCGGCGTGCTCTTCATGGCGCCGTTCGTCGATCCCCGGCGTCCCGTCCGGCTGCTCCATCTGGACCTGCTCGTGCTGCTGTCGTTTGGAGTCTCGTACTGGTTCCTGCGCGACGGCGTGCTGCGGCCGGCGATCGTGCTCGTCTATCCGGTACTCGTCTACCTGCTCGCGCGGATGCTCTGGGCGGGAATGCGCGCACGCCGCCGCGACGGGAGGCTCGTGCCGTACGCGCCGACGCGGCTGCTTGTGATCGGCCTCCTGCTCATCGCCGGCGCGCGCGTTGGCCTCAACCTCGCCACCCACAAGACCTTCGACATCTCGTACGCATCCGTCGTGGGGGCGGACCGCGTCTGGCACAAGGAGCCGCTGTACGTGCAGAGCGGCTCGCACCTCGACACCTACGGCCCGCTCGCCTACGCGGCGTACGTGCCGTTCGAGCTTGTGTTTCCCTGGCACGAAAGCTGGGATCGGCTGCCCGCGGCGCACGCGGCCGCGATCGTGTTCGATCTGCTCACGATCGCCGGGCTCGTGCTCCTCGGCCGGCGGCTGCGGGCGGGCCCTGAGGGCACGCGCCTGGGCGTCGCGCTCGCCTGGGGGTGGGCGGCGTTTCCGTTCACGCTGCTCGGATTGATGCTGAGCACCAACGACGGCCTGGTGGCGATGCTCGTGGTGTGGACGTTCGTGGCCTTCGCCTCGCCCACCGCTCGCGGCGCGCTGCTGGCGGCCGCGGCCGCGGCGAAGTTCTTCCCCGGAGCGCTGCTGCCCGCGCTGGCGGCGGGGCGCGGAGACCGCGATCGTGGGCGCGCGGGGGTCTGCGCGCTCGCCTTCGCCGCGATCTTCGCGTTCGCCATCGCCGTCTACATGCCGCCCGGCGGCCCGCGCGCCGTCTGGAACAGCACGCTCGGCTGGCAGCTCGCCCGCGAGCCCGACTTCTCGCTGTGGGCGATCCAGTCGGGCATCGGCTGGACGAAGACGCTGCTCGAGGGGCTTGCCATCGGCCTTGCCGTGCTCGTGGCCGTGAGGCCCGGGCGCCGCTCGCTCGTGCAGGTGGCCGCCCTCGCCGCCGCCGTGACGATCGCGCTCCAGCTGCCCGCCGGGCACTGGTTCTACTTCTACATCGTGTGGTTCGCGCCGCTCGTGCTCGCCGCGCTCTTCGGCGAGTACGGCGCGGAGGAGCGGCTAGCCGCCCACGGCGTCCAGGAGCAGGTCCACCTGGTCGGGACTGCTGCTGCACGGGAAGAAGACGAGCTCGTCCGCGCCTGACTGCTCGAACGCGGAGGCGTACTGCTTGATCGTGCCCGCGTCCTTGGCAGCGCTCCCGGCGATCATCCCCGCCGTCTCCTCACCGAGAAACGCGTAGTAGTCGCCCAGGTACATCTGAGCGTCGCGCTCAGCCTCGGGGCCGAGGGCGAAGTACGAGAGCGCCATCTTGCGCGGCTCGCCCGAGCGGCCCGCGGCGGTCCATTCCCGGTCGAGCCTGTCGCCCGCCTGGCGGAACTGATCCGGGCTGCCACCGCCCATGACCCAGCCTGAGTGCCGCGCGGCGCGGCGGAAGGAGGCGTCCACCGAGCCACCGATCACGATTTCCGGCGGGGTGTCCACGTTCGGCCCGATCGGGCCCGCGAAGCCCTTCTCCTCACCGCCCCAGATGCGCGTCATCTCCTCGAGCTGGCGGTCGAAGACGCGGCCGCGGTTGCCCATGTCGGCGCCGCTCACGTCGAAGTCGTCCTCGCGCCCGCCCACGGACAGCCCGAGCACCAGCCGCCCGCCCGACATGTGGTGGATCGTGGCCGCCTGCTTCGCGAACAGCGCGGTGTTGAGCCGCAGTGGCATCAGCAGCACGCTCGTGAGCAGCTTGATGCGCTCGGTCACCGCCGCCGCGGCCGCGAGTGCGATCAGAGGCTCGTAGTTGCCGTAAACGATCCGATCGATCGTGCCGAGGCTGGAAAGGGTGCTGCGGTCGGCGCGGCGGGCCCACTCGGTGAGCTCCTCGCCCGTAACTCCCGGGATCGTGGCGGGCAGTCCGATACCTATCTCCATGCTGCCTCCTGGGTCGACTCCTAAGCTGCGGCTTGTGGTGCTCGAAGAGCTACCGGCCTGGGCCCGCTCGATGCTAGAGAGCGCGCGCGTCGGGCGGCTGGGACTCGTGGACGACCGCGAGCGCCCGCGCGTGCTGCCCGTGACGTTCGCCGTCTGCGATGGCGCGATCTACACGGCCGTGGACTCGAAGCCCAAGCGCCCGGGCGAGCCGGCGCGGGTGCGCTACCTGCGCCGCCGGCCGCAGGCGGCCCTCACCATCGATCGCTACGAGGACGACTGGTCGAAGCTCGCCTGGGTGCAGGTGCTCGGGCGTGTGGAGCTGCTCGCCACGGCCGATGAGCCGGCCGCCATGCGGGCGCTCGCCTCGAAGTACGCGCCCTACCGCGCCGAGACGCCGCCGGGGCCGCTGATCAGGCTCGTGCCTGAGCGCGCCTTGCACTGGCGAGCGTCCCCTCACCCGGCATAGGCGCCCCCACTAGCATCGCGAGCCATGCGCAGGCTCGTGATCATGGTCGCGGCGATCGTCCTCGTGGACACGATGTTCTACGCGGCCATCGCGCCGCTCCTGCCGTACTACTCGCATCACTTCGGCCTGTCGAAGTCGGCGGCCGGCGTGCTGGCCGCGGCCTATGCCGCAGGTACGCTCATCGGCTCGCTCCCGGCGGGCTGGCTCGCGGCGCGCGCGGGCGTGAGGCCCACCGTGCTCACCGGCCTCGGGATGATGATCGTGTCGAGCTTCGCGTTCGGCTTCGCACACTCGATCGTGGTCCTCGACGTCGCGCGCTTCGTGCAGGGGGTGGGCGGCGCGGCTTCATGGGCCGCCGGCCTCGCGTGGCTCATGTCGCGCGCGGCGGGCAAGCGCCGCGCGGAGCTCATCGGCACGGCGCTCTCCGCGGCGATCGCGGGAGGACTGCTCGGCCCGGTGCTCGGCACGGCCGCCAGCCAGACGAGCCCCAAGCTCGTGTTCTCGCTCATCGGCGTGCTCGGAGTGGGGCTCGCGTTGTGGACGCTCACCGAGTCCGCGCCGGCGCCGAGCGGTGGGCAGGGCTTCGGCGCGTTCCGGCCCGCGCTGCGCGACAACGGCGTGCTCACCGGAATGTGGCTCACCCTGCTCGGCGCGCTGCTCTTCGGCACGCTCGCGGTGCTCGCGCCGCTGCGGCTCGACCACCTCGGCGCGAGCGAGGTGGCGATCGGCGCCGCCTTCCTGCTCGCGGCCGCGATCGCCGCCACGAGCAGCCCGTTCGTCGGCCGGGTCTCGGACCAGCGCGGCTGGCGCGGGCCCGTGCTCTTCGGCCTGGCCGCCTCGGCGGTCTGGGTCGTGCTGCTGCCCTTGCCGCAGAGCCCCGCGCTGCTGTTCGCGTTCGTGGTGCTGGCCGATCCCTTCTTCGGCATCTCCTACCCGCCGGCCGGCGCGATGATCTCCCACGGGGCGGAGACCGTCGGACTCGACCAGGGCTACGGCTTCGCGCTCTTCAACCTTGCGTGGGCGGGCGGCCAGGTGATCGGCGACGCGGGCAGCGCCGGGCTCGCGCAGGCCACATCGGATGCGGTTCCGTACGCGCTCCTGTCAGCGGTATGCCTGGCCACGCTCGTGGCCGTGAACCGGGTCGGGCCGCGGGCCCAGGCCGCGTCCCAGCTCAGCTGAACTCGGGCGGGACCGGCGCGAACAGCGGGCTGCGCAGCTCATTGCGGAGCGCGGCGGCGCTGCGCGGATACTTCGCGAGCGCGAGCGGGCTCTGCGAGGGATGGCTCCCCTGGTTGTACATCACCATCCGCACCCGCCTGTGCGACCTGATCCAGCCGAAGAGGCCGCGCACGAAGCTCGGGTTGTCGGAGCCCCACATCGCCCACTCGCCGAACACGAACGGCTTGCCGCGGAACTCGTTGTAGAAGGCATTCAGCCCGCGATAGTTGGGGAACTTGGAGTAGAAGTCGGTGCCCACCCAGTCCACGTACCTGCCGCCCGGCCAGTAGGCCGCGGCCGAGTTGCCCGGCACGTTCGGGTCGCCCCACACCTCGGGGACCCAGAGGAAGGCCACCTTGGGCTGGGGGAGCACGCCGCTCGCGCCGCGCACGGACGGCATGTGGAGCGCGTGCAGCCTGGCGTTGATCTGATCGACGGAGCCGCCGCGCATGATCAGCACGATGCGGCGCCAGGCCTGCTTGAAGTTGTGTGTGGAGTGGGCGCCGCCCCTGTAACCGGGGCCGTACGCGCTGTAGGGGTTCCAGGAGCCGTTCATCTCGGCCATGAGCCGCACGTAGATCACCTGGCCGCTGTGGCCGAAGGTGCGGGTGAGGCTCACGATCGGCGCGTCTCCGTGGCCCATGGCGATCGCGCGCGGCGTGATCTCGCGGCCGTTGCCGTCGAGCGTGGTGATGTGCACCATCGCGCGGGCGTGCTCGGCGCGGGCGAGGCGCAGCCAGCGGGTCTGCGTGTAACCCCAGCTCACGAAGGTCTGCACCACAGGCGTGTGCTTGCCGGTGCGGCTGTCGAACGCGG
The DNA here is from genome assembly GCA_036378175.1 of Thermoleophilaceae bacterium. GTDB lineage: Bacteria > Actinomycetota > Thermoleophilia > Solirubrobacterales > Thermoleophilaceae > JAICJR01. The sequence continues at coordinate 9,996 of DASUWY010000044.1, read as the reverse complement.
GCACCACGCCCGGGTCGGTGATGCTGCCGGACACGCCGGCGAACACCTTGCCGTTCGGCGGTAGATAGGGGTGGGCGTGGGCGGCGGTGGCGCCCACTCCAAGCGTGAGGACGGCGACGGCTGAAGCCGCGAGGGAACGGAAGCTCATCGTTACCTGCCTCGGCATCGCGGCCGCTCGCCTTTAGCCCAGACGCGGCCAAATACCCCAAACCCGGGCGTCTTCGCTTGGAAGCGGGCAGCAGCGGGTAAATACGCAGGACCGATGGCTTCCAGCGGCTTTCTCAGGGCGGCGCTGGGAGCGTTCCTCTTGGTAGGGAGTCTCGTCGCGGCGGGCTGCGGTAGCTCTTCAGGCGGCGGCGGGAACGACAAGCTCGAGGTGGCGCTCCAGGACGACGCCGTGTTCCTGCAGCGGTCCTACTACGACCGCGACCGGGCCCTTGCCCAGGCGCAGCAGATGGGCGTTACGCGCCTGCGCGTGCTCGTGCTGTGGGCCCGCGTGCCCGGCGCGCAGCCGGACGCGCGGTCGGCGCCCTCGGATCCCCGCTACGACTGGTCGGCCTACGACAGCCTGATCGACGACGCCGCGAAGCACGGCATCCGCCTCCAGCTCGACCTGTCCGGCCCGGCGCCCGCATGGGCCACGGGCAACCACAAGCAGGGCGTGGTGAAGCCGGACGGCAAGCTGTTCGGCGCGTTCGCCGCGGCGGCTGCCCGCCACTTCAAGGGACGGGTGGACCGCTACAGCATCTGGAACGAGCCGAACTACGTGGGCTGGCTCGCGCCGCAGAGCAGCGAGCCGATCCTCTACCGGGAGCTCTACACCCACGCGTTCGACGCGATCAAGAAGGTGGACCCGGGTGCGCAGGTGCTCATCGGCGAGACCGCGCCGTACGCGGAGACGGGCCGGGCGATGGCGCCGCTCCACTTCCTGCGAGCCGTGGCCTGCCGCAACGAGATCTACGCTCCGGTGAAGCACTGCGCGCCCCTTCGCGCGGACGGCTACGCGCACCATCCGTACGAGTTCGCGAAGCCGCCACAGGCGCCGTATCCGGGCGCGGACAACGTGACGATCGGAAGCCTGCCTCGGCTCACGGGCGCGCTCGACCGGCTCGCCCAGGCCAAGGCGCTCACCACGCCCGACGGGAAGCCGCTCGACGTCTACCTCACCGAGTTCGGCTACTTCGCCACGGGCCCGGTGGCCGTGCCGCCGGCCAAGCGCGCCGCCTATCTGAAGACGGCGTTCCAGATCGCGCAGCGCAATCCGCGGGTGCGGCAGATGCTCCAGTACATCCTGGTGTCGCCACCGCCGGGCGTGCGCTTCAACACAAGCCTCATCAACCTGGATGGCAAGCCCACGCTGGCGTTCAACGTGCTCTCCCGCTGGATCAACTCGAGCGCGAAGAGCGGCCGCGTGGAGCCAAATCCAGGACCGATCAAGCTCCCCCCGGCACCGGGTTCCTGAGGTCGTCGTCGCTAAAGTGGTGAGCGATGGCCTCTAGACGCCAGATCTGGGTTGGCGGCGTGCCGATCGGTGGTGGCGCGCCCGTGGCGGTGCAGTCGATGACGAAGACCGAGACCGCCGACTACGACGCCACCATCAAGCAGATCCGCGCTATCGCGGACGCCGGCGGGGACCTCGTGCGCTGCGCCGTTCCACGCGAGAAGGACGTGGAGGTGCTGAAGCGCATCGTGGTCGACTCGCCGATCCCGGTGATCGCGGACATCCACTTCAACTACACGCTCGCGCTGAAGGCGATCGACGCGGGCGCGCACTGCATCCGCCTCAACCCGGGCAACATTGGAGGGCCGGACAAGGTCGCGCAGGTGGCCGAGAAGGCGAAGGCCGCCGGCGTGCCCATGCGCATCGGCGTGAACTCGGGCTCGCTGCCAAAGCACCTGCACGAGCTCGAGCGCGAGAACTCGGTGGAGGCGCTCGTGCAGGCCGCCGTGGAGTTCGTGGAGCTGATGGAGCGGCTCGAGTTCGAGAACTTCAAGGTGTCGATCAAGTCCACGAGCGTGCCGAACACCATCGCGTCGAACCGGCTCCTGTCCGAGAAGATCGACTACCCGCTGCACCTCGGCATCACCGAGGCGGGCACGAAGTGGTCCGGCTCGCTCAAGTCGGCGGTGGGACTGGGCACCCTTCTCGCCGATGGGATCGGCGACACGATCCGCATCTCCCTCTCCACCTTCCACGCGGAGGAGGAGGTGAAGGTGGCCTGGGAGATCCTCAAGGCGCTCAAGCTGCGCGAGCGCGGCCCGGTGCTGATCGCGTGCCCCACCTGCGGGCGCCTCCAGTTCGACATGGACACCGTGGTGGCGGAGATCGAAGAGCGGCTCGAGGCGTACGAGCAGCCGATCGAGGTGGCCGTGCTCGGCTGCGCGGTGAACGGGATCGGCGAGGCCTCGCATGCCGACTTCGGCATTACGGGCGCCAAGAACGAGGGCCTCATCTTCGCCGGTGGCAAGCCGCTGCGGAAGGTGCCCACAGAGCGCCTCGTGGACGAGCTGTTCGTGGAGATCGACAAGTCGCTCGACCTGGGACGCACCGAGGTGGACGCGGGCAAGGCGGCCGAGGGCGCCGAGTGGCTCGCGAAGATCGAGGAAGAGAACGCCGATGACCTCACGCCGGAGCGCCTGGCGGCCCTTGAGGCGGCCAACGCGGACGGCGAGAACGGCAACGGCGAGGTGAAGCCCGCCATGGGCATCGGCGCCGGCTACAAGCGCGTGCGGCTGGACGAGGAGCGCTCACCCACCGCGGGCCGGCGCTTCACGCGCTAGAACTAACGCGCCAACCCGCCGGATGGGGGTCGTCCTTCCGTCCGTTTGGGGTGACGGACGTGAGTCCGCGGGCCGACGATCCGGGCGACGGAACCCTTCCCCGGAGGTCGACCCTTGCTTCGCACATTCCCCGCGCGGGCCGCTGGCCTGGCTGCGCTCGTCCTGTCCGTGTCCGCTTTCCACGCTGCCGGCGCCGCCGCCGCCACGCCCGGATTCGAGGCCGAATCGATGTCCCTGCCCTCTGGCGCGGGAATGGCATTCGGCGATTCCTCCGCGAGCGGCGGCCAGGCGCTCCAGATCTGGAGCAACGCCACCGCCACCGCCACGTACTCGACCTCCGGCGTCCGCGCGATCAGCGTGCGGGCGAAGGGCGACCAGTGCGCGGGTGCTCCGCAGATCAAGGTGTCCGTGGACGGCACGGTGGTGATGTCGCGGCCGGTGAACGCGACGGGGTGGACCGAATACGGGGCGAACCTCCCGCTGGCGGACGGCGCCCACAAGGTGTCGGTGGCCTTCACGAACGACTACTCGGGCGGCGGCTGCGACCGGAACCTGCGCGTGGACCGCGTCGCCTTCTACGACAGTGCGCGCTTCGAGGCTGAGAGCGCTTCGCTGCCGTCTTCGAACGGTGCGGCCTTCTCCGACTCGAGCGCCAGCGGCGGCCGCGCGCTCCTGATCTGGAGCAACGGGCGGGCGTCGCAGGACTTCACCACCACCGGCGTCCGTTCCATCACGGTGCGGGCGAGGGGCGACCAGTGCGCGGGCGCGCCGCAGATGACCGTCACGGTCGACGGGACGGCGGTGCTGTCCGCGGCCGTGCCGGCCACCAGCTGGACCGACTACACGGCCAGCGCGGCCGTCGCGGACGGCCCGCACTCGATCGGCATCGCCTTCACCAACGACTACTCGGGCGGCGGCTGCGACCGCAACCTGCGCGTGGATCGCGTCACGCTCGGGTCTGCCGCCGGCAACCCCGTGGCGGGCGCCAAGTGGTACATCGACCCGAACTCGAACGCCGCCCGGCAGGCCGCCGCCTGGCGCAGCACGCGCCCGGCCGACGCGAGCGAGATGGACAAGATCGCGGGTCAGCCGCAGGCCGACTGGTTCGGCGACTGGAGCGGCGATATCACGAGCGCCGTGGGGAGCCGCGTGTCCACGATCGCGGCCGCGGGCGCGCTGCCCGTGCTCGTGGCGTACAACATCCCCGAGCGCGATTGCGGCAGCTTCTCGAGCGGCGGCGCCGGCTCGGCCGACGCGTACCGCACCTGGATCCGCGGGTTCGCCGCCGGCATCGGCACGCACCGCGCGGTGGTGGTGCTGGAGCCGGACGCCCTTGCGGGGATGGACTGCCTCTCGGCCGCGGACCAGGACACGCGGGTCGCGCTGCTGCGGGACGCGGTGAGCGTGCTCGCCTCGCACGCGGGGGTGCTCGTGTACCTCGACGCCGGCAATGCCACCTGGCACACGGCGGCCGATACCGCGAGCCGACTGGTGCGCGCCGGAGTGGACCAGGCTCAGGGATTCTCGCTGAACGTGTCCAACATGCAGACCACCTCGTCGCTCCTCGCGTACGGAGACGCGGTATCCGGCCTCGCCGGAGGCAAGCACTTCCTGATCGACACGAGCCGCAACGGCCTCGGTCCGACGTCCGACGGGCAGACGTGCAACCCGCCCGGCCGGGCGCTCGGGGCGCGCCCCACCACGGCCACCGGCGATCCGCTGGCGGACCTTTTCTTCTGGGTCAAGCGCCCCGGCGAGTCGGACGGCACCTGCAACGGCGGCCCGGCCGCCGGCCAGTGGTGGGCGAGCTACGCCCTCGGGCTCGCCCAGCGCGCCGCGTATTGAGCTGAGGCTCATCCGGGGCTGCCTATAGTCTCCGGGTCGCTCGCAGGTCCGATCCCGTACGCACGGAAAGGCGCATGGCCAAGCTCCCGCACGTCCTCATAGCCCTGCTCGCAGCCGCCCTGCTTGCCGCGCCGGCGGCGCACGCCGGTACGAGCCAAGAGTCGATCTTCCAGGACGACGCCGTGCTGCTCAACGGGCAGCCCGGCCCCTCGCTCGACATGATCAAGGGCCTCGGCGCGAACACGATCCACTCGCTGGTGTTCTGGAACAAGGTCGCGCCAAGCCCGAGGTCGAAGCGGCGCCCGGCCGGCGACCTCAGCAATCCGAGCACGTACTCGGACGCTGCCTGGGCTCCCTATGACGCGCTCGTGCGTGAGGCCAGCGCGCGCGGGCTGCAGGTGCTCCTGTCGCCCACGGGCTTCGCGCCGCGCTGGGGCTCCGGCTGCTCAGGCCGCGACTGCAAGCCCAACGCGAAGCTGTACCAGCAGTTCGTCACCGCTCTGGGGCGCCGCTACTCGGGCAGCTTCAGGGACTCTGGCGGGAATCCGCTCCCGCGCGTCACGCGCTGGTCGATCTGGAACGAGCCGGACCAGGTGGGCTGGCTCAACCCGCAGAGCCAGGCCGCGCCGCTCTACCGCAACCTCGTCTACGCCGGTCTCGCCGGCTTGAAGAAGAGCGGCCACGGCCATGACCAGGTGCTGCTCGGCGAGACCGCCCCGGTGGGTCGCGGGCGGAGCACCGACCCCACCACCTTCCTGCTCAACCTCTTCTGCGTCGACTCTCACGGGCACAGGTTGAAGGGCAGCGCCGCCAGAAAGCAGCAGTGCACGCACTTCAAGCGCTTCAGCGGCATCACCGGCCTCGCGCACCATCCATACAACACGGCCGCCGCGCCCAGCCCAACCAAGAAGCCGCGTGGCAAGGGCGACATCACGCTCTCCACGCTCAGCCGCCTCACGAAGGTGCTGAAGGCGGGTGCGCACGGGCATGCGATCAGGTCGGGGCTGCCGGTCTACTTCACCGAGTACGGGATCCAGAGCAACCCGCCGGATCGCCAGTTCGGCGCCTCGCCCACGAAGCAGGCGATGTACCTCAACCAGGCGGACTACATCGCGTACAAGAACAAGTCGATTCGCAGCGTGGCGCAGTACGAGCTCTTCGACGACGGCAACGTGGCGCTGTTCAACACCGGCCTGCTGTTCCACAGCGGCGCGCCCAAGCCGAGCTTCGACGCCTACCGCCTGCCCGTCTGGGCAACCAAGAAGAAGTCGAAGACCTCACTCTGGCTGTGGGTGCGGCCCGCGGGCGGTTCGCCGCAGCAGGTCCAGATCCAGCACGACACGGGCAGTGGGTTCCAGACGGTGGGCACGAAGACCACGAATTCGCGTGGCTTTGCCACCGTCACCGAGTCGGGCACCTCCGGCAGGTGGCGGATCGCGTGGACAGGCCCGGACGGCGTGCAGCACTTCAGCCGCGCGGCCAGCGTGAAGGACCACTAGCGCGGGCGAGGAGCTTGTCGATCAGCGGAGTCTTGGCGTCCGCGTAGTGGTTCATGTCCTCCCAGTCGCGCCGGGAGAGCTCGCGCTTGAGGCGCTCGTACTCTGCGCGGTCGGAGGCTGAGGCCCTGAGGAGATCGCGGAACGCGAGGTGGCGCGCCACCTCGGGATCGCCGTCCGCCCACACGTGAACGTGCACGTCGCGCTCGGGCGTCCGGAACATCCGGTGCCGAGGTTCGCGAACGCGCAGCTCGTAGCCGGCCGCCTCGAGCTGAGGCGTGAAGTCGGCCTCGTGATCGGGGTCGGCAACCGTCACGAGCACGTCGATGATCGGCTTGGCGGCGAGGCCTGGCACGGCGGTTGAGCCGAAGTGTTCGATGCGAAGGGGAGTTCCGCCAAGCGCGCCCGAGATCCGCGCACGCTCGAGCTCGAAGCGCTCCGGCCAGCGCGCGTCGTAATCGACGATCACGATCGGACGCCGCTCGCGCCCGCCGATCAGGACCTCGTCGAGGTGGGCACCCGGATCGTCGTGCGGCATGGGAGCAGTTTGCCGCAGTCGGCCAATAGACTCGGCGCCCAATGACCCGTCTCAGCAGCTATTTCCTGCCAACGCTCAAGGACGCCCCGGCCGACGCCGAGGCGCTCTCGCACAAGCTGCTGGTGCGCGCGGGAATGATCCGCCAGGTGGGCTCCGGCATGTGGACCTACCTGCCCGCGGGGTGGCGCGCCCACCGCAAGGCGGAGCAGATCATCCGCGAGGAGCTCGACGCGATCGGCGGGCAGGAGGTGTTGATGCCGGTCCTTCAGCCCGCCGAGCTGTGGAAGACGAGCGGCCGCTACGGCATCGAGGAGCTGTTCAAGCTGAAGGACCGTCGCGAGGCGGAGCTCGTGCTGGCGATGACCTCCGAGGAGGTGGTCACCACACACGTGGCGCGCGACGTGCGCTCCTACCGCGACCTGCCGCTGATCCTCTACCACATCCAGACCAAGGAGCGCGACGAGCCGCGGCCGCGCGCCGGGCTGCTGCGGACGCGCGAGTTCATCATGAAGGACTCCTACTCCTTCGACCGTGACGAGGAGGGCCTCCAGCATTCGTACGACCTGCACATCAGGGCGTACGACCGGATCTTCGACCGCGCGGGTCTCAAGTGGTACCGCGTGGAGTCGGACGTGGGCATGATGGGCGGCTCGGCCGCGCACGAGTACATGGCGCCCTGCCCGGCAGGCGAGAACGACGTCGCGCTGACGGACGCCGGCTATGCGGCGAACGTGGAGATCGCAAGCGCCAACCCGCAGCCCGTGGACGGTCTCCCCGCGGCGCTCGATGCCCCCGAGCCGGTGGAGACTCCCGGTGCCACAACCATCGAGGCGGTGTCCAACATGCTCGGCGTGCCGGCGGGCGCGCTGATCAAGGCGTTCCCGGTCATGCTCGACGGCAGGGGGCCCGTGCTGGTGCTCACGCGCGGGGACCACCGCCTGAACGAGTTCAAGCTGCAGAACGCGCTCGGGGCGGAGGCGCGGCCCGCGCAGGAGGACGAGGTGCGTGACGTGTTCTCCGCGGTGCCGGGCTTCATCGGGCCGGTGGGCGCCCACGTGGAGGTGGTGGCCGACCAGGCGCTCAGGGGCCTGCGGGGCATGGTCGCGGGCGGCAACGAGCCTGACCTCCACCTGCGCGGCGTGGAGCCGGGCCGCGACTTCGATCCCACGTGGGCGGATGTCCGCACCGTGGAGCCGGGCGACACCGACGACAGCGGCGCGAAGATCCACATCGAGCCTGCGATCGAGGTGGGCAACATCTTCAAGCTCGGCACCCGCTACTCCGTGCCGCTCGGCGCCACCTATCTCGACGAGGGCGGCGTGGAGCACCCGGTGCACATGGGCTGCTACGGCATCGGCCCCGCGCGCATCATGGCTGCGGCGGTGGAGCAGTACGCGGACGAGGCGGGCATCTCCTGGCCGCGCTCGCTCTCGCCATACGACGTCGAGCTGGTCGGCCTCGGCAAGGAGGGCGAGCCGGCGCGCGAGGTGGCCGAGCGGCTGTACGAGGAGCTGCGGCAGGCCGGCTTCGACGTGCTGTACGACGACAGGGATGCGTCCCCCGGGGAGAAGTTCGCGGACGCGGAGCTGGTTGGCTGCCCGCTCAGGCTCACCGTCGGCAAGAGGGGCGTTGAGGCCGGCGAGGTGGAGGCGCAGGTCCGCCGCGGACGGGAGAAGCGATCGCTCCCGCTCGAGGGCGCCGCTGAGGCGGCGGCGCAACTGTGGCAAGAGCTCGCCTGACGCGCCGGCGGCTCGTCGGCCTCGACCGCTCCGGGCCCCTGCCGCCGGAGACCGTGGCGGGTGCGCCACTCAACCCCTGGACGATCCCGAACGCGATCGGCTTCGTGCGGCTGGCGCTCATCCCGGTCTTCCTCGTGCTCGCGCTCAGCTCAGATGACGGGCACGACACCACCGCCGCGGTGATCTTCGCGGCGATTGCGGCCACGGATTACCTCGACGGGATCACCGCGCGCATCACCGGCCAGTACAGCCGGCTCGGCGCGTTGCTCGACCCGCTGGTGGACCGGCTGCTCGTGATCTCCGCGGTGGTGGTGGCCTTCCGGTTCGACCTGCTGCCGCGCTGGGCGCTGATCGTTCTGGCGGCCCGCGAGCTGCTCATGCTGATCCTCACGCGGATCGGAATGCGGCGCGGCATGGACCTGAAGGTGAACATGGTGGGCCGCTGGGCCGTGTGGCCGACGATGCTCGCGCTCGGCCTCGCGATCCTCACCGACACGTGGGTGGCGACCGCGCTCCTCTACCTTGGCTTGGCCATGACGCTGTGGGCCACGGCGCTCTACTTCCGCGACGGCTGGCACGCCATGCACCAAAACACTCAAGCTCGACTTTAATGTAGGGCTATACTCGCGGCTCGCCATTCAACCCAGGGGACCGAGCATGGAGACCTTTCCCGATCTCGGGGCGCTGACGGATCAAGAGCTCAAGGAGCTGATCCAGCAGCTGACGGAGGAGGAACAGGAGCTGTCGTATCGCCGTCGCATCCTGCACGGCAAGATCGACATCCTGCGCGCGGAGCTGGTGAACCGCCTGCGCAAGAAGCACGAGGTCGGTGAGCCGGTGATCACCGGCGCGGACGTCCAGCAGCTCACCGACATCCTGGCCGGCAAGGGCATGCCCGACCCGGGTGACGAGGCCGACCCCGCCGACTGACAGGCCCTCATGCACTGTCCAGAGTGCGGCTTTGTCAACGCCGAGGGCGCGAACTACTGCCAGAAGTGCGGTTCGTACCTTGGCGACGTGACCGAGGGCGACACCACCGTCACCTACCAGCTCGACGAGACCGGCGAGCTCAAGCCCGTGGATCTCGAGCCGGTGGTGGCCGAGGGCGCGGCGCTCGTGATCCGATCGGGAGGGGGCCGCTCCGGTGAGAGCTTCGCGATCTCGGGCGAGCGGATGACGATCGGGCGCAGCCCCGAGGCAGAGGTCTTCCTCGACGACGTGACTGTGTCGCGCAATCACGCGCTTCTCGTGCGCCGCCGCGACGGCCTCTACATCGATGACCTCGGTTCGCTGAACGGCACGTACGTGAACCGCCGCCGGATCGAGTCGCACAAGCTCGTGGACGGCGACGAGCTGCAGGTCGGCAAGTACAAGCTCACCTATCTCGAGAAGTGAACCCGGACGTGGACATACCCAACCGCCGCCGCCCGGGCACGGGGCCGGAGCGCCCCTCTGCCGAGGAGAGCGCGGAGTCCCTGCGCGAGCGGGCGTCGCTGGCAGGCACCCCGCCGGGTGGGAAGTCGCTCACGATCGGCGCGGTGTGCAAGCAGCTCGAGCGGGAGTTCCCGGACATCTCGATCTCGAAGATCCGCTACCT